>NZ_PYCI01000095.1:0-25942 GCF_003015105.1 Chroococcidiopsis sp. CCALA 051
CCGCCACCTGTAGAAATTAAAAATTGGCAGTGCGTGCATACCCTAACCGGACATTCGGGACAGATTAGAGCAGTTGCCATTAGTCCAGACGGACAGTTAGTCGCCAGCGGCAGTGCGGACAAAACGATTAACATCTGGGAGTTGGATAGCGGCAGTTTAGTTTACTGTCTCAGAGACCATAGCAACTGGGTGCGGGGATTGACTTTTAGTCCTGACGGCAAATCTCTCGTCAGTTGCAGTGCCGATAAAACTGTCAAGATCTGGAACGTGAATAGTGGCAAACTGATTCAAACTCTAGCCGGACACGCGAATGGAGTCAGCGCGATCGCTACGAGTCGTGATGGTAGGGTGATTTTTAGCGGGAGTGACGATGGCACGGTGAAGTTGTGGGATTTATATACAGGTAATCTCATGTACACCTTGACAGGACACCCCGGTTATGTATTGTCAGTTGCCAATAGTCCAGATGGCAAAGTGTTAGCTGGAGGTTGCGGCGAAGTTATTCGTTTGTGGGACTTATACAAAGAAAAATGGATTGGCGATCTGACCGGACATTCTGGATGGGTGCGATCGATTGTTTTTAGTAAAGATGGACGCACCATCGTCTCTGGCAGCGAAGACGGCACGATTAAGATGTGGCATGATAGTAAGCTAACTCACACGCTAGAAGGTCATACCAGCCGTGTCAGCGGTGTGGCTTTAAGTCCGTTGGGGAAAATTATTGTCAGTGGTAGTGGCGATAAAACGCTCAAAGTTTGGCAATCTGAAAATGGTAAATTTGTCAAGACTATCGGCAGCCATGATGATGCCATTTGGTCAATTGCTCTGAGTCCTGACGAACAGGCGATCGCTTCTGGTAGTGCTGACAACACTGTAAAAATCTGGCAATGTCACTAAACTAAGAGTTATGGAGACGCGACACGTTGTGTCTCTGCAACGTTTTTCCGTGCTATCCATGCCCAAAAAGCAAAAATTCCCCTATCTCGTTGGTTCCAAATGGACTTCCCAGCAAAAAATGTTCGGCTGGAGGCACTTTCAAGTGGTCAATCGCAAAAATCAAGGCAAGTGGGTGTTTGCGGAAATGGTCGCCGCCTGCGATCCTGAAGCCAGGTTTTGGATCAATGCGAATTTGCTAAAGGATCGTTCCCAGTGGCTGGCTGGCTGGCAATCTCTACAAGAGATGGCAGAATTAAAAACTGCCGACGTGTAGAGGGTTTCCCCAAAATTTAGACGATGTGATTCGCTATACTCCAAAATGAGAGTAGAAGCATTCTTAGCCACTTGTTGGAATCCTGTTTATGACATCCTATGCAACCTCCTCGGCTAAAGCCGAAATGAGCGAATTGCGGCGACTCAAGGGTATACTGCCCCCAGAACTGCAAAGTTGGGTAACTGTCGAAGGAACGACGGAAGTTAACCCACCCCTGATTCGGAGTGAAGAAATTGGCAGCGATCAGGTGGAAATTCAAATCGATTTGATTAAGTGGGATGCGCTGGCGATCGATCAGCGGAATCTGCTATTTTGGCACGAAGTGGCGCGAATTCAAAATGACACCATTCCCAAAGATGGTTGGGAAATGGCAGCGCTGGCAATTGGTTTGGGTGGCGCGGTAGGCGAACTTTGGGTACAGGATGGTTTGTTATTGTTGCTAGCAGTGGCGCTGTGCGGCGTGTCGGGATATCGGCTATATCAAAAGAATAATGGCGAAAAGCAGGTCAAAGAGGCAATAGAGGCGGACGAAAAGGCGATCGCCTTGGCAACTCGTTTCGGTTATACTCTGCCCAATGCATACAAGAGTCTTGGTAGTGCTTTAAAAACTTTAATCGAGCAAGCACCAGGCAAGCGGCAAAAAGCGAAATATGAAGGTCGCTTGCAGGCACTCAAGCGTAGTGCTAACAAGGCAAAAGCCAAAACAAGAGCTACATCAGAAGAAATGATGTGATTGTAGAGGCGCGATTTGCGCCTTTATAGCTGGTTCAGCATCTTATGAGTTTGGGGAATAACCCGGACTCGTTTGAGTTCTCGTTTCATCATGGCTTGCCAATGCAATACTTGTGCTGGAGTGGGTGCTTGGATGGGAATGCCTCCGAACTGCTGGGATGGTGTGAGTGGGGTAGCGGGTTGTAGAAATACAGGAATTTCTGGATTGACAGATGCAACTAGTTTAGCTGCCTTGGCTAAGTCTCCGAGATCGGTTTGACTGGAGACGATCGCTTTGATAAATACCTCTACGTCTGCTTGGTGACAGGCTTGCAAAAATTCTGCGTGTTCGTTCCAGCGATCTTCGCCACTGACGCTGGGTAGTTTGAGATCCATGCCTACTGAGTCAAGGTAAGGTAGGATGAGTTGCAGTTGTTGCGGACGATGACCTCCCGTTTCGAGATAGATGGGTAGTCCAGTGGCACGACGTACGAGGGGTAAGAATTCTACTAGAAAAGGTGCGTGTAGTAATGGTTCGCCTCCTGTAAGGCTGATACTATCGTGTAAGCCTGGAGAGTTTTGCCGTTCTATCCAAGTTAATAGAGTATTGAGCGGTACGGGGTTAGGGTGGGTTTCAAAGTCTCGCAGTCCAGGCGATCGCTCTACGCGACACGTTGATGGTACGCTCCAAGTATGGGCGCTATCGCAAAAATGGCAGCGTAGATCGCATAGCGCGAACCGGATGAAGATTTGGCGCGTGCCGACGTTTAATCCTTCACCTTGAATGGCGGAGAAGATTTCGATGAGACGAGCGGTTGTCATGGGTCAGAATGGGGCAGTAGCGTAAAAGTTAAAGTTTTAAATTAGGTCGTGCAAAGACGAGCCAGTGCGTTGCGGAGGTTCCCTCCGTTGTAGCAACTGGCGTGCAAAGGCGCAAAGGTACAAAGACAGATTTTCGCTCTCGCTCCTATTACTAGGCTTCGCTACAATGAGATTGGGAATTGAGTCGAGATTAACTCTCTTATTGTGCTAAATCTCAACCATAACTCGGAGTACATTACGGTCAAGCGCGAACGGGTTTTAAGCTGGCTGTCAGAACACGTACCGCGGTCCCGCATCGACCATATTCTTAGGGTAGAGCAGATGGCGGTGGAGTTGGCTGAGCATCACCGTCAAAATGTGGAGAAGGCGGCGATGTCGGGGCTAATGCACGACTTGGCAAAATATTTTAAGCCCGCTCAGCTGCTGGAAATGGCGCGCGCTGAGGGGTTAGAGATCGATCCCGTGATGGAATTGCATCCTCATTTGTTACATGCCGATGTCAGCGCGATCGTTGCTAGAGATACTTTTGGGGTGCAAGATGAAGAAGTATTGCAGGCGATCGCCAATCATACTTTGGGCAGACCAGAAATGACGGAATTGAGCTGTATTGTGTTTCTAGCCGATAGCATTGAGCCAGGTAGAGGCGATACCCCTGAGTTACAAGCTTTACGACAGATGAGTTGTCAAAATTTATCTCAAGCTGTTTGGCGTACCTGCGATTATTCTTTAAAATTTTTAATAGAGACTCGTTGTTTAATTCATCCACGCACGATCGCGACTCGAAATTGGTTTCTTAACTGGGTAAAAAGCAAGCAACACTCTCAGCACATGCTTAAATGAAGAAATAGTTTCGCTCTGTCTGAAGTTGTACATTTGATAATTATTATGAGCATAGTTGCTCTGTTGTTTTAGATAATTGATTTGTCAAACATAGCTAGAAAAATGAGGTTTAATGTCTGAATATACCCAAGCAAATTCAATCTCTCAGTCCGCTTTTCTGAACTCTAGTAAAGTCAGTGCTACTCATGCCGATGAGAGTCGGGAATTAGCCTTGGCAATTGCGGAGGCTGCTGCCGACCGCAAAGCAGGTGATATTGTCCTGTTGCATGTCGCTGATGTTTCTTACTTAGCCGATTACTTCGCAATTGTCACAGGATATTCTAGGGTACAGGTAAGGGCGATCGCAGATGCAATTGAAGACAAAGTTGTCAAAGAATGGCACAGAAAGCTACTGCGGACGGAAGGCAAGAATGAAGGAACTTGGGTGTTACAAGATTATGGCGATGTCTTAGTTCATATTATGATGCCCAGCGAACGAGAGTTCTATAATTTAGAAGCATTCTGGGGTCATGCCGAACGGCTCGATTTTCCAACCGCCAGTGGCGATGGGAGAACAACAAAATGATGGAATCACCTGTTTCTGTCTGTCCAGTTCCTGACGAACAACAACCGCTCAATGAGTACGAACAGCTCAAATCATCCGGTTTTTTTCGGACTGCCACTTTAGAATTACGGCAGTATGTTGGCAAACTACTGTGGGTTTGGGGGTGGTCGTGGATTGTAGCAGGACCGATTGCCGCTGCTAGTTTTCCACCCATCAAACACGCAACGCAATTCTTGCTATGCGGCACGCTGGGTGCGAGTCTGGGGGTAATTTTGGCAGTTGCCCGGATGTACCTCGGTTGGTCTTACGTGCGCGATCGCCTGATGAATCAGACGATCTTTTATGAGGAAACAGGTTGGTACGACGGTCAAAACTGGACGAAACCACTAGAAATTCTGACCCGCGATCGGCTCATTGTCAGCTACCAAGTTAAACCAATCCTGCAAAGACTCCGCCGCACTTTTGCGTGGCTGGGTTTCTTTCTCCTGTCTGGGGGCTTAATCTGGTATTTTTTATAAATCGGTAATGGGTAATAGGTAATGGGAAGTCAAAAGTCAAAAGTTAAAAGTCAAAATTTGCCTCTTACCTCTCGCCTCTTGCCTAACTCACCAACTACCAATCACCAATTATCAAATTACCAAAAAGGTGATACATTCTAACCCATGACAAGGGGAAAAAGAACTCAAGCCGCAGAACTGGAAGTCCGGTTGCTGCGGGAAGGAATCGTTGAATCGATCCATCACGTCCAAGCAGTTGTCTGTGACAACCGAGGACGGGTGCTATCTGTGGCTGGCAATGCGGAAACAGCAACTTTCGTGCGTTCTGCTCTCAAGCCATTTCAAGCACTAGGCGTGACAACAACAGGCACTTTAGAACGCTACAATCTCACAGATCGAGATTTAGCGATTATTTGTAGTTCGCATAAAGCCGCGATCGCCCAAGTGCGACAAGTCTTTAATATTCTTTGGCGAGCAGATATCGATCCCTCGGCATTGCAATGTCCCACGCCTGCGGGTAAGCGCAGCCCCCTAGAATACAATTGTTCTGGCAAACATGCGGGAATGTTAGCCGTGTGTCAGCAACGCCGTTGGGCGCTCAATAGCTATCTCCAACGCAACCACCCCGTACAGCAGTTAATTCTGACTAAAGTAGCTGAAATGCTACGGATGCCTGCTGAGGAATTTATCTGCGCTCACGATGATTGTGGTGCGCCTACCTATTTTATGCAGTTGGGACAAATGGCAGCCTTATACGCTCAGCTTGCTTCTGGTAGCAGCTTGGATCTGGAACGGATCGTGCGTGCTATGACCTATCATCCCACCTTGATTGCAGGGGAAGGAGAATTCGACACGGAAATTATGCGTCTGACGCAAGGAGAACTCGTTAGTAAGGCGGGTGCAGAAGGCGTGCAGTGTATTGGTAGAGTCGGCGAGGGAATGGGGTTGGCAATCAAGGCGATCGACGGTTCTAAACGCGCTAAACACGCTGTAGCGATTCACTTGCTTAAGCAAATGGGTTGGCTCAGTCCTTCAGCCGCAGAAACCCTAGCTGAAAGCTTTATGGAGTTTGGTAAATTCAAGCGCCTAGAGGTTTTAGGAGAATTGTCGCTGTTATAGTTGCAAATTACCAAAACTTGTGGTTATACTAGAAAAGTTGACGCGGGATAGAGCAGCCTGGTAGCTCGTCGGGCTCAACATGCAAGATTAACTAAGTGCTTAGCAGTTAGTTTTGCTATGGGCGGTACGTAAAGAAATTTGCGTGCGTTTACCTGTCAAACTCGGGGAAGCCATTAGCGCGGTAATCCCGAACCAAGCTCTCGCAAGAGAGAAGGTGTAGAGACTGGAAGGCAGGCATCCTAACGTTAAGCCGAGGATGAAGGGACAGTCCAGACCACAAACTGGTTAACTAAAAGCTAGTTAATTCAGGCAGTGAAAGCTGTAGATGGTAAGCATAACCCGAAGGTCAGTGGTTCAAATCCACTTCCCGCCACCAATTTAAAAGATAAAACCCTGCAATGTAAAAAGTTGCAGGGTTTTGTTTTATGCTGTTTGAGCGGCTAGAAATTATTCAAATGGATACCAAGCTAAAAGGAGACATAGCAGAACAAGCAGCAGTTCTTCATGCTTTAAAACGCGGCTGGGGAGTTTTAAAACCTATTGGCGATCGGTTGCCATACGATCTAGTGTTTGATGTTAGTGGAGGTCTGGTTAAAATTCAGGTAAAGTATGCCTGGTTTGACTCGCCTTCGCGTAATTACGTTGTAGATAATCGTCGGACAAAGACAAATCGAAGACTGATGCTTAGAGAAGCGTACAAGCAATCAGACTTTGATTTTGCTCTAATCTATATAGAAAACCTTGACCTGTTCTATGTATTTCCAGTAGATGTATTTATCGAGTATGGTAGCGAAATTCATTTAGTTGAAGCTGATAAGCGACAGAGAAAACCTCGTTCTGCAAATTATCGCGATGCTTGGGATTTAATATTACAGAAAGTTTGGCAATATGAAGCTGATATGCAACCTCTTGACTCAGTTGAGGAAGCTGTTGTTAGTGAGATAACGCCATTCGGAGTTCCCACTAATGAAATTTCTATTGTTTCGAGCACTCAAGTATCATAGGTAACCAGTAGCTGGCACTCGACCGATCGCAAAGTATAGTAAACTCCGCACGTCCAGAGCCATCTAGAATGCTATTTTAATGTGGGAAATCATTAGACTAGAGATGTTGCGAGTGTGGCTGGTATGTTGCAGCGTCCAATTTTAATCGGTGGTGTTGGTTTAGCCTTTGCTCTGTGGTTTTTGCAAGGGTGGCAAGAATCTTTAGCCCATCTGGGTGAGTTTAGCTTGATGGGTGCGATCGCCATCATCCTGTGTTTATGGTTATTTGGGAAATATCGCCCTAAACAACAGGTGCAAGAATTACCCGTCAATCGCGAAACGGTAGAAAAAGCGATCGCACAAGTACAGGTAGTGGCAGATCGCCTAGAAACTGAAAATCATCCTACTCCAGAACTGCGGGAAAAAATCGCTCAGTTAGAAGCGCAGATCGATCGCCAAGAAATTAATTTAGCTATTACTGGTGGTAAATCTGTCGGTAAGACGACATTATTACAAGTTCTAGAAACACAGCCACAAGAGCGAAAGCTGTGTTTGAGCGAAACAGCAGCTTTATTTAGCGAAGTTGAAACTAAAACTGATGCAGAAGCTTTGCAAAGCGCGATCGCATCTGACTTAATTCTATTTGTCGCGTCGGGAGATTTGACAGACTCAGAATATCAAGTCTTGCAACAACTGCTAGCGAACCATGCTCGAATCGTACTGGTTTTTAATAAACAAGACCAATACATACCAGACGATCGCGCTGCCGTTTTATACTCGCTTCAGCAAAAAATGCAGCCGATGCTAGCAGCAGAAGACGTTGTGGCGATCGCATCTGCACCTAATCCGTTAAAAGTGCGCCAGCATCAAACTGATGGTGCGGTAGAGGAGTGGTTGGAACAGCGTTTACCGGAAATTTCTGCTTTAAGGCAACGTTTAGAATATATTCTCCAGCAAGAAGCACAGCAGTTGGTATGGGCAACTACTAAACGCCAAGCTGAAGAATTGAAAGCAGAAGGCAAAGTCATTCTAGATGGAATTAGACGCGATCGCGCTCTCCCAGTAGTGGAACAATACCAGTGGATCGCCGCCGCCGCCGCTTTTGCTAACCCAGTTCCAGCTTTAGATTTACTCGCAACAGCAGCAATTAACGCTCAATTGGTGATGGAATTAGGTGCAGTCTACCAGCAAAAATTCTCGTTTGAGCAAGCGCAAACTGTAGCGGGAACGATGGGAAGTTTGATGTTGAAATTGGGTTTAGTAGAACTTTCTACGAAAGCCATTAGCACTGTTTTAAAAACTAATGCTGTCACCTTTGTAGCAGGTGGAGCCGTGCAAGGAGTTAGCGCCGCTTATTTAACTCGCTTAGCTGGCTGTAGTCTGATCGAATACTTCCAACAACAAGAAGAGGCGATCGATTCAGCGTCGGGATTGAATTTGGATAAGTTGGGACAGACTTTACAAAATGTCTTCCAACAAAATCAGCAGGTGGCTTTCTTGCAAGGGTTTGTTAAACAGGGATTGGGAAGGTTATTACCAGCTCCCCAACCACAGTTGAAACAATCCTGATATTAAATCCGGTAATATTACGATCTGTAGGGGCGCACAGCTGTGCGCCCCTACATGTTTATGCTGTTCGATCGCGATTTCTGCGGGGGCGGGTTTATTGAGATCTTAATTGGTAAGTAGAGATTTTCGGTGAACCCGCCCCTACACATTTATGCGTTATGCGTTGGCTAATGTTGGCTGCTGCACCTGCCAACCCAATTCCCTAGCGCGATCGCGGGCTTGTTTTGGTACGTCTGTAGCGACAAAATGTTGATGGAGCATTTGCACGCTCAGCATGTGGTTGATAATTGCGTCTAGTTTTGTCCGCTCTGAATCTGACGTATTACTGTCTCCGTGCTGTTGTAAAACTTGTTGCACGGCTGCGTTATCTAATAATCCAGCTGCTTCGATCGCCTGTTTGGATAAGAAGTCATCGGCTAGCGATCGCATTGCTTTTTGTTTTGCCAGATCTGTATGCGCTGGAGGAGCCATGAATGCAAACTTCTGTCGTTCGTAAAGCGCTTTAGGTAACAGTCCGCGCATGGCTTCGCGCAACACGAATTTATCTTTGCGCCCCCGAAAACGCATCAGTGGGGGTAACGTCACGGCAAATTCGACGAAATGATGATCGAGAAATGGTGGACGCGCTTCCATTGAATTCGCCATATCAACGCGATCGCCTGCCCAACCTAAAACTTGCGACTCAAACTGAGTTTTTATCCATATATATTGCACTTTGTCAAGGGGGTGGCGACCCTGAATTTGACTGCGATCGAGGACAGAGGCAATCGCCTCTCCTGGGGAATAATCGCGAGTCGCGGCGCGACGATCTGAGTGCATTAAGGCAGGGACAGAATGAGCCGCAGTTAACCACGACTGAAGACAGCTAGGTGTAAACCCAATTGCGTCTGTCAGTGCCGGATCGTCTAAAGGTTTTTCTGCCAGCAAATTACCTTTAAATATGCGATTGCTTGCCTGCAACCAATCTTCTAAATCTGCTCTTTCGGCGGGAGATGCATCTTGCATTCCGTGCAAAATCATATCGAGTCGCAGTTGGGGATAGCCAGCAAATAACTCGTCTGAGCCTTCCCCCGTTAGTACGACGCGGTAGCCTGCATTGTGGACGTGTTCGCTCAGCAGCATCTTAGCAATTGTAAACGTGTTGTAGATGCTACGTTCGGTATGCCAGATCGCACGGGCAAAATGCTCGTATAGCTGTCCCCCTTGTACCGTAACGATATCTTGGTCGGCTCCTACAGCCTGCGCCATTTCTTGGGAAATAGCCGTTTCGTCGTAATCGCGATCGTCGAAACCGACTGTAAACGCTTTGACAGGTGACTGCTGACAAGCGGCGGCGACTCCCAAAATCGTACAAGAATCAATTCCACCGGAAAGATAGCAAGCAACGGGTACGTCAGCTTCTAGTTTTAATTGAATTGCTTCGATAAAGTAGCGGCGCAGTTCTTCGATGTAGAATTCATCTGGTTGTGAAGAGTGGCGATCGCTCAACAAAGGGAAATTCAAATCCCAATATGTCTTAGTCTGCACTCGTAACTGTCCGTTTTGTCGTTCTACAATTACCATTTGTCCTGGTTGGACGGCGCGAACTCCCTCAAACGCACTTGTACCAGGAACCATCAGTTGCATCAATTGGTGATACAAACCTTGGGAAGAAATCTGGCGCTGTACGTCTGGGTGTGCGAATACAACTTTAATTTCCGAACCAAAGACGAAACTTTCTGGTGTCTGCGCCCAGTATAAAGGTTTCACCCCAAAGCGATCGCGTACCAATGTCAATCGATCTGCTGCTTTTTCGTAAAATGCAAAAGCAAACTCGCCGCGCAGATGCGGTAATGCACCTTCTAATCCGTATCTGTCTGCTAAATGTAATGTTAATTCTGTATCGCTCTTGGTGGCAAAGCGATAACCGCGTGAAGTGAGGTCGGAACGCAGACGCTTATAGTCGTAAAACTCGCCATTGTGGACGATTGTATGCTGACCGTCAGCCGAGACAAATGGCTGTCGTCCTCGTTCGGGATTGAGATCGATGATAGCAAGACGAGCATGGGCAAAGCCAACGCCGCGTTCGCAAAGCGTCTCGGAACGAGAATCGTCTACCACTTTCCAACCGCATCCATCGGGACCGCGATGACTTTGGATTGCTGCCATCGCTACCAAGACGTTTGGATCGACCGGACGGGACGGATCGCGATTCATTACGCCACCAATGCCACACATGGCTTGTCTCCTGTACTCCGTATACTGCACTCAAATCTGTCTTGGGAGACTATCTTAAGTTTCGAGTGACAGTCTGTAATGTATCTTAGGGAACAGGAATGGGAATTGGTAGTTGGTAGTTGGTATTTCTACTACTCACTGTACGGGCGCACATCTGTGCGCCCGTACCACTACTCACTCGACTAAATGACAAGCAACGTAATGTCCGCCGCCTGCATCTCTAAATTCTGGTTCCTGTTGACTGCATATATCTACAGCGATGGGACAACGGGTGTGAAAGCGACAGCCAGAAGGCGGGTTTGTGGGACTGGGAACGTCGCCTTGGAGGACAATGCGATCGCGTTTTGCTTCTATCTCTGGATCGGGAATTGGGATAGCTGAGAGTAAGGCTTGAGTATACGGGTGTAAAGGATTTTCGTAGAGGGCAATGCGATCGGCAAGTTCGACAATTTTACCTAAATACATCACGGCAATGCGATCGGATATATGCCGAACTACGCTTAAGTCATGGGCAATAAATCAATAAGTCAGTCCTAATTCTGCTTGTAGAGATTGTATCAAGTTGACAATTTGGGCTTGAATGGAAACATCAAGCGCCGCGATCGGTTCGTCGCAAACGATAAAGTCGGGACGCACGGCTAAAGCACGGGCGATGACGATTCGCTGGCGTTGTCCGCCGGAAAATTCATGCGGGTAGCGGTGGATAAACTCTGGAGTTAAGCCCACCATTTCTAATAATTGGTTGACTTGCTGTTGTTTGTCTCGTCCTGTGGCTAAACCAAAAATTTCTAGTGGTTCGCTAACAATATCACCTACTGTCATGCGAGGATTGAGGGATGCATAGGGATCTTGAAAAATCATTTGCATCCGCTGTCGGATTTGTCGCAACTGTTCGCCTGTAAGCTTGGTTAGTTCTGTATCTTCAAAGTAAACTTGTCCGTGAGTAGGAGGAATTAGCTGTAGAATTGCTCTCCCAGTCGTGCTTTTACCACAGCCAGATTCTCCTACAAGTCCTAAAGTTTCTCCTCGTTTAATATCAAAACTCAAACCATCCACAGCTTTAATCCAACCGACTTGCTTTTGGAGAATAATACCTTTGTGGATTGGAAAATAAACCTGTAAATCGCGAATTTTGAGTAGCGTCGCGCTTTTTCTATCAGTTTGATTTGCGCTAGTTTGAGATTGCACCATCGGTTTTTCCTGCGGTGGGTAAACAACTATAGCAATCAAATTGGTTTGTGAGCGTTTCCTATGTAGAGACGTTACATGTAACGTCTCTACATGGACAATCAATTTCAGAGTTATCTAGGATTGCTATATTTCATCGTTCTGATTGGTAAAAATTCGATTTCTAATGCCAAATTAACTGCTTTTTGGCAATGCAAAGCAGTGGTATCAAACAAGGGTAAATCGGGGAAATCTGCTGGTTCAACCAGTAATGAGATTTCAGTGCAACCTAAAACCATTCCCTGAGCGCCGCGATCGCCTAATTCCTGCATAATCTCGATGTAGATTTGGCGCGATTCATCCTGAATGATGCGATGAACCAACTCGTTAAAGATAATGGTATCGATAATTTGACATTGGCGATCGCTCGGTGTGATTAATTCAATATCATGTAATTTGAAGCGATCGCGATAAAAATCTGCTTGCATGACGGGTTTAGTACCCAGTATGCCAACTTTTGTGATGCCATGCTGTTTAATTTCAGCAGCAGTAACATCAACAATATGAATTAAGGGGATCTCAATGGCTGCTTCAATTTGTGGCGCAACTCGATGTAGAGTGTTCGTAGCCATGACAATAAAATCAGCACCAGCTTGTTCTAGCTTAAGTGCTTTGTCAACAAGATAATTTGCGGCATCATCCCATTGTTCGCGTCGCACAAACGCTTCAATATTGGCAAAATTTACGCTGCATATTAGCAATTCAGCCGCATTCCAACCACCACGAATTTGATTAATTCCAGCATTGATTAGGCGATAATATTCAGCTGTTGCCTGGCTGCTCATTCCACCCAGAATACCGATAGTTTTTATCGGAATGACTTCGTGTGGCTGCTGTGCGTGACTCATGATTGCACCACCCTAAACAATTAACTCTACTCGCGTTACTCCTTGGCGTAACTGGCGCTGACGAGCAATCCAAGACTGACGAATAGGGTAGCGCAACAATGGAGCTAGCGAGCTAGCGCCCCATCGTATGAATGCGCTTTTCTCTAGTAAATCAGCCTGAGCCGCTTCTTGAGATTGAAGTTGCTGCACGCGAATAATTTCCGGCTCCCGCTCGGCTTGAATTTTTGGCAATGCTGCATCAATTGCCGTATGTTCTGCTGCTTCTTGCAACAACCCAACTAAATGATTTGCCGCAACAATGATATCCCGCAAAGCCATATTGATACCTTGAGCGCGGATTGGTGACATGGGATGAGCCGCATCGCCTAACAAGAGTAAACCTGGTGTATACCAGCGCAAACAGCGCCCAACGACAACAGATAATAGAACGGGGCGATCGATAGTTTTGGCATTTTGTCTCAAATGCTTTGCCAACCAAGGCGGTGACGCAGATGCAAGTATCTCAGACCAATCATCAACTTGCTTCCAGTTTACAGAATCGCGATCGCGCAGCGCCCAGCCTAGCTGTAAATTTCCTTCTGAAGAACGAAACAAACCAAATGCATGATGACCTTGCAATATTGAATAAAAGATATTTTCCGACTCAAAATGCGGACTATCTGCTAATTTAAACCAAAGAATATCGAAACTTTGAGACTTTTGCTCTAAAGACAAATTGGCTCGTTGCCGCACAATAGAATTGCGACCATCAGCAGCAACCACTAAATCGGCATAAATTTCGCCGCTTCCTAGCTTCACGCCAGAAACCCGTCCATCTCTCCACAATAAATCTTGCACGGGAGCATTTTGCACGAACTCAAAATTAGCATAAGTGCTTGACTCATCGATTAGTGCTTTGAGTAGGGCTGGCTGTGAAACGAGAGTACAGGGCTTACCACCCGATTCTATTGGTTCGTCAACGCGAAACAGCGATCGCCCCTCAATTAAAAATTCCCATGCATTTAAAGTTTGATGCGGAATGCGTTCTAGCATAGAGGACAAGCCCATCTGCTCCAAAGCATCTAATCCGCTAGGCATTAGTCCTTCACCGCGAAAAGCTCGGCGGAAGTTACGAGATGCTTCAACTAGCTTGACCGTAATGCCGCGTTTTACAAGCAGTAGCGCCAGCGTTGCGCCAGTAGGTCCAGCCCCGACAATTATCACTTGAGTGTCATTGGTCATTGGTCATTGGTCATTAGTTGTTGGTTGACTGATAACTGATAACTGATAACTGGTCACTGGTCACTGGTCACTGGTCACTGATAACTGGTTTTACCCAACAAGCAGCTTGATGTCCGTCGCCCACTGTTTCTAAGGGCGGATCTTCATTGTGACATTGGGCGATCGCAAATTGACAGCGAGGCACAAACGGGTAGCCTTTGGGATACTTTGTCATGACAAGATATACCTTGGTTTAATACAAATGTGGCTTCAGTTCTTTTACTTTGAAAAGAGCTTGCAATAGCATATTGCTCTGTCCTCACAAATCAAAAATAGCTAATCTCAGCCGTATATTATACGTGCAAGATTACGGCAAAAAATAAATGCAGACTATTCTAAATTGCGTCAAGATTGATTGAAATCTCTAGCTAGATGCTTGCGGAATTTCCCATATTTTGCATCTAGGCTATTTTTAGCAAAGAAATTAGCAACGAAAGTTGAGTTTTAAACGCTGTCAACTCAAAAACAACTCCTTAATCCCCGTACTACCAATCTCAATTGCCAAAGCTGCCAATAAAAATCCTAGAAGCTGAGTAATAATCACCTCACCTTCTGCACCAATCCATTTATCTACGAATGCTGACTGACGCACGATTAACCACGTCACGAACATTGCGGCAACAACTCCTATCACCACGCTAATATGAGCGTTGGGAGAATCAGACATTAATAACATCACAGTTGTAATCGTTCCTGGTCCCGCTAAAAGTGGTAAGGCAAGGGGGGTAATCGCTACATCCCTTTGCTGGTCTACCATTGGCGTGTCTATGTCTCCATCGAGCATTTTCAACGCAATCAACAGCAGCAATAATCCGCCAGCTACCCGCAGGGAACCCAGACTAATCTCCAAGTATCTTAAAATCCATTGACCACCAAAGGCAAACGCCAGCAATACCCCGGTTGCAACCAAACTCGCCCGATCTATCACGCTATTTCTTTGCTCTGGTTCCATCCCTTTAGTTAAGATCAGAAACACGGGTGCATTGCCCAAAGCATCCGCTAGCACGAATACAGCTACAAAAGTTTTAATAAATACAGAAATATCCACATCAGTTATCAGTTAACAGCTAACAGTTATGCAGCGGACAGATTTTACATGTCACTTAAATACTATTTCCAATTCTCGAAGGGAGCGATCGCAAATACAACATGTTTTGATTATTTTCTTGATTCTTGGGTAAATTTTAACACTTTACAATCAATTAAACTTAATTTTATCAAAGCCATTGCAATCCTTTGGATGACTGATAACTGAATTAATAAAAGCTTAAGAAGGGTAACATCTTTTGGTTTGGCTCTATACTGAAAAAAATCAGAGCAATTCACTATTTTGAAAGTTAGAGCGATCGCGATCGTCCTTTAGAGAGAAAACAAACAATTCTGAAATTGAAAGAATTTAGTAGAAAACCTTGAAATAATAGGGTAACAATTCATCATGGTTCAAGCACCCGCTCCTACAGCACAGACAGGTTCATTGACTGCTGACGAGCTGCAAAAGATGAATGCTTACTGGCGTGCAGCTAACTATCTTTCAGTCGGACAAATCTATCTACTAGACAATCCACTCCTGAAAGAACCGCTGAAGCTAGAACATATTAAACCACGATTGTTGGGACATTGGGGAACGACACCGGGCTTAAATTTTATTTACGTTCACCTCAATCGCGTTATCAAAAAATATGACCTGAGCACGATTTACATTGCTGGTCCCGGTCATGGTGGACCTGGTTTGGTTGCCAACACTTATTTAGAAGGGACGTATAGCGAATATTACCCCAATGTCTCTCAAGATACTGAGGGAATGAAGCAACTCTTCAAACAATTTTCCTTCCCTTACGGTATTCCCAGCCACGTTGCACCTGAAACCCCTGGTTCGATCCATGAAGGGGGTGAATTAGGTTACGCTGTTTCCCATGCATACGGTGCTGCATTTGACAACCCCGATTTAATTGTGGCGTGTGTCGTGGGTGATGGCGAAGCGGAAACGGGTGCTTTAGCTACGAGTTGGCATAGTAATAAATTCCTCAATCCCGTCCGAGATGGTGCGGTGTTACCGATTTTGCACCTGAATGGATACAAAATCGCCAATCCTACAGTGTTGGCGCGGATGAGTCATCAAGAGTTGGAAAGCTTGTTCGTCGGCTACGGTTACAAACCCTATTTCGTCGAGGGTGACGATCCCGCTACCATGCACCAACTGATGGCGGCGACGATGGATCGGGTGGTAGAGGACATTAAAGCGATTCAACACGAAGCACGGACGAAAGGTTTTACGGATCGCCCCCAATATCCGATGATAATTTTGCGATCGCCCAAAGGATGGACGGGACCGAAAGAAGTGGACGGCAAGAAAACAGAAGATTCCTGGCGATCGCACCAAGTCCCATTTTCCGAAATGTCTAGTAAGCCAGAACACGTACAATTGCTAGAACAGTGGATGAAGAGTTATAAACCCGAAGAACTCTTCGATGCAGAAGGTAGGTTATTCCCAGAATTAGCCGCACTCGCACCCACCGGACAACAGCGGATGGGAGACAATCCCCACGCTAACGGCGGAATTTTGTTGCGAGATCTGAAAATGCCAGATTTCCGCGACTATGCAGTAGAGGTAAAAAATCCAGGTACGACAACATCTGAGGCTACCCGCGTTTTAGGTAAGTTTCTGGCGGATATTCTGAGATTTAACGAAAAAAGCCAGAATTTCCGAATTTTTGGTCCCGACGAAACCGCATCTAACCGCTTGGGTGAAGTTTTTAAAGCCACAGACAGAACTTGGACGGCAGACATTTTACCAGAAGACGAACAACTATCGCCTGACGGCAGGGTAATGGAAATTTTGAGCGAACATACCTGTCAGGGATGGTTAGAAGGATACTTGCTGACCGGACGGCATGGAATATTTTCTTGCTACGAAGCATTTATCCACATCATCGATTCGATGTTTAACCAACATGCCAAGTGGTTGAAAACAACCCGTCACATTACCTGGCGCAGACCTGTAGCCTCCCTCAATTACCTCTTGACTTCCCACGTCTGGCGACAAGATCACAACGGCTTTTCGCACCAAGACCCAGGTTTTATCGATCACGTCATGAATAAAAAGGCTGAGGTGATTCGGGTGTATTTACCCCCCGATGCTAATACTTTACTCTCAGTCGGCGATCATTGTTTGCGATCGCGTCATTACGTCAACGTCATCGTCGCCGGAAAACAGCCAGCCTTGCAATATCTCGACATGGATGCAGCAGTCAAGCACTGTACCAAAGGAGTTGGAATTTGGGAATGGGCGAGTAACGACAAAGATAGCGAACCCGATGTAGTCATGGCGTGTGCGGGGGATATTCCCACCCTGGAAACTTTAGCAGCAGTAGACATGATGCGGCTGTACTTCCCCGATTTGAAAGTCAGGGTGGTGAATGTGGTGGATTTGATGACAATGCAGCCTAACACCGAACACCCCCACGGTTTAACAGATAAAGACTTTGACAGCATCTTTACCACCGATAAGCCAATTATTTTTGCTTTCCACGGCTATCCCTGGCTGATCCACCGCCTCACCTATCGCCGCACCAACCACCGCAATCTACACGTTCGCGGCTACAAGGAAGAGGGAACGACAACCACACCCTTTGATATGGTCGTCCTCAACGACTTAGACCGTTTCCATTTAGTCATGGATGCGATCGATCGCGTGCCGAAATTGGGATCTAAAGCAGCTTACGTCAAGCAAATGCTGAAAGACAAACTGATAGAACACAGGCATTACGTCTCCACATATGGCGAAGACATGGCGGAAATTCGCCAGTGGGTATGGCAATATTACAGCGGTTCTCCTGCTGAGAAAGGGGCGATCGATACCCAACGCGATAATGCTAGCGTTACTCCATCTTTAGAAGGAGAAGAAGGCGCAGCGAGGAAATAATTCGCAATTCGCAATTTGCAATTCGCAATTCGTAGGGGCGGGTTTAGCGCAGGAATCACAGCCAAGACAAAACATCCTGGTTCAAAATCCCCCCGTACCAAGGTCAGGAAATTTTGAATTTTGACTTTTAACTTTTGACTTTTAACTTTTGACTTCCCTTGTAATCATTTTGACTTTTGTAGTAGTAAAAATCGGGCAAGGTTAATAGCAGGAGACAGTTAATAGGGATCGAATATGCAAATCCAAGAACCCCAACTGCAAGGTCAAGACACGGGGATGCAATGCGAAGACGATCGCACGGGGATTGGGGTTGAAACCCTGAAGCGAGCGTTTTTAGACAACTTATTCTACGTCCAAGGCAAGTTTCCTGCGCTTGCCACCAAACACGATTACTACATGGCGCTTGCCTATACAGTACGCGATCGCCTCCTGCAACGTTGGGTCAATACAGCCGCACTTTACACCCAGCAGGGATCGCGTACTGTTGCCTATCTCTCAGCTGAGTTTTTGATGGGTCCGCATTTGGGTAATAACCTAATTAATTTGGGCATTTACAACCAAGTGCAGCAAGCCATGACCGAGTTAAAACTCGATCTGAAAGAATTACTGGCAAAAGAAGAGGAACCAGGGTTAGGCAATGGGGGTTTGGGTCGCTTAGCTGCTTGTTACCTCGATTCCTTGGCAAGCTTGGAAATTCCTACCCTTGGCTATGGTATCCGCTACGAATTTGGTATTTTCGACCAACTGATTCGTAACGGTTGGCAGGTTGAGAAAACTGATAAATGGCTGCGCTATGGCAACCCCTGGGAAATTGCTCGTCCAGAATGGGCTGTTTCGGTGAAATTTGGCGGACGTACCGAAGCACATAAAAATGCTCAAGGACGCTATCAGGTACGCTGGATTCCTCACAAAGTTGTCCTGGGCATTCCCTACGATACGCCGATTTTGGGTTACAAGGTCAACACAGCTAACACCTTGCGATTGTGGAAAGCCGAAGCACCAGAATCTTTTGATTTTGAAGCCTTTAATCGCGGGAATTATTACGGTGCGGTAGATCAAAAAGTTACCTCGGAAAACTTAACCAAGGTACTTTATCCTAATGACGAAACCTATGAAGGTAAGCAATTACGGTTAGAACAGCAGTATTTCTTTGTTTCCTGCGCCTTACAAGATATGCTGCGGATTATGATCCGGCAGAAATTGCCCTTAGAACAGTTCCACGAAAAATTCGCCGTTCAACTCAACGATACCCATCCCGCGATCGCAGTTGCCGAATTGATGCGATTGTTGTTAGACGAACACGAAATGGGCTGGGAACCCGCTTGGGAAATTACCCAGAAAACTTTTGGTTACACTAACCATACTTTACTGCCAGAAGCTTTAGAAAAGTGGTCGCTGAAGTTATTTAGCAGCCTTCTTCCCCGTCATTTAGAAATCATTTACGAAATTAATTGGCGCTTTTTAGAACAGGTACGGCATAAATTTGGTACGGATGAAGGACGGATCGGACGGCTATCGTTAATTGACGAAAACGATGGTAAGTTCGTCCGTATGGCACACCTCGCCTGCGTTGGCAGCCACAAAATTAACGGAGTCGCAGCACTCCACAGCGAATTGCTACAAAAAACCACGCTGTTAGACTTTTACGAGTTTTTCCCTGAAAAATTCACCAACGTCACAAATGGCGTAACTCCCCGTCGTTGGATTGTCTTGAGTAACCCCAAACTGACAAATCTGATTACCAGTTGTATCGGAGATAATTGGATCAAACATTTAGAAGACGTACAACGAATAGAAACCTACGCTGAAGATCCAGGGTTTCAGCAAGAATGGCAGCAGATCAAGCGGGAAAATAAAGTTAACGTCGCTGAAATTTTACTCGATCGCACGGGTGTTAAAGTCGATCCCGACTCGCTATTTGACATCCAAGTCAAGCGCATTCACCAATACAAGCGCCAACACCTGAATATATTGCACGCAATTACTCTTTACAACCAAATCAAGCAAAATCCAGGTATAGATGTTACGCCTCGTACCCTAATTTTTGCTGGCAAAGCCGCCCCTGGTTATTACATCGCCAAGTTGATAATTAAACTGATCAACTCCGTAGCTGAAGTAGTCAACAAAGATCCAGATATTGGCGATCGCTTGAAAGTTGTCTTTTTACCAGATTACAACGTCAAAAATAGCCAACCCATCTATCCCGCCGCCGACCTTTCCGAACAAATTTCCACCGCAGGTAAAGAAGCATCCGGCACGGGTAACATGAAGTTTGCCATGAATGGGGCATTGACAATCGGCACTCTCGACGGCGCGAACATCGAGATCCGCAATGCTGTGGGGGCAGAAAATTTCTTTCTATTTGGCTTGACAACAGAGGACGTTGGTGCTTTAAGATTAACCGGATATCGCCCTTGGGAATATTACAAAGAAAACCCGCAATTGAAACAAGCAATCGACCAAATCGCCTCTGGATACTTTTCTCACGGCGATCGCAGCTTATTCAAACCGCTAGTAGACTTGTTACTTGACAAAGACCCCTTCATGTTAATGGCAGATTACCAACCGTACATCGATTGCCAACAGCAAGTATCTCAGACATACCGCGATCGCGATCGGTGGTTGCAAATGTCAATTTTAAATACAGCCCGCATGGGTAAATTTTCCTCAGACCGTGCCATCCGCGAGTACTGCCAGCAGATCTGGAAAGTGCAATCCGTTCCGGTACAATTGGCAGCAGAAAAAACTGGCGATGGTTGGTTTGGGACAGTGACTAGTGACCAGTTATCAGTGACCAGTGACCAGTGACCAGTGACCAGTGACTACTCACTACAGATGACAAATGACAAATGACAAACTTATGTTAAAAATTGGCATTAATGGTTTTGGTCGGATTGGACGTTTAGTAGCGCGGGTAGCAGCGCAAAACCCGCAAGTGGAGATTGTCGGGATTAACGACCTCGTTCCCCCCGATAATCTTGCCTATTTGTTTAAATACGACTCCACTCATGGCACTTACAGCGGTCGGGTGGAGGCGAAGGAAGATGGACTCGTCATTGATGGCAAGTTTATCCCTTGTACGGCAATCAAAAACCCGGCTGAGTTACCTTGGGGCAGTTTGGGTGCAGATTATGTTGTGGAATCTACAGGCTTGTTTACCACTTACGATGGTGCAGCCAATCACCTTAAAGCAGGGGCAAAACGGGTAGTCATTTCTGCTCCTACTAAAGACCCAGACAAGGTTCCAACGCTGTTGGTGGGTGTGAACCACGACAAATTCGATCCGCAAAAAGATGCGATCGTTTCTAATGCTAGCTGTACCACTAACTGTCTGGCTCCGATCGCGAAAGTGATTGATGACAAATTCGGCTTGACAGAAGGCTTAATGACCACCGTACACGCTATGACCGCTACCCAACCTACAGTAGATGGTCCTAGTAAAAAAGACTGGCGCGGCGGACGCGGGGCAGCTCAAAATATCATTCCTTCCTCGACTGGGGCGGCGAAAGCTGTAGCGTTAGTTTTGCCTCAACTTAAGGGTAAGCTGACGGGGATGGCATTTCGCGTCCCTACCCCCGATGTTTCCGTTGTCGATTTGACCTTCAAAACAGAAAAAGCCACTAGCTACAAAGAAATCTGTGCGGCAATGAAAGAAGCTTCCCAAAATGGCTTAGCAGGCATTCTCGGCTACACCGAAGATGAAGTTGTCTCGATGGATTTCCGTAGCGATGCTCGTTCTAGCATTTTTGACGCTGGCGCGGGTATCGAGTTGAATTCCAACTTTTTCAAAGTCGTTTCCTGGTATGACAACGAGTGGGGTTACTCCTGTCGCGTCCTCGATCTGATGCTTTATATGGCACAGAAAGAAGGCATATTAACAGGCGATCGCCCCTTGGTTGCTGTTTCTTAACGGTAGTTGGTAGTTGGTAGTTGTCATTACCAACTACCCATTACCAATTACCCATTACCAATCAAAACATGAGTCTCAAACTCTACTTGCTGCGACACGGAGAAACAGAATACAGCCGCACGGGAGGTTTTTGTGGCGAGCTTGACCCAGAACTGACCCCAGAAGGGATGTTGATGGCAAAGGCGTTTGGCGAAACTTATCGTTCTCTGCCTTGGACGGCGGTTTATGTCAGTCCGATGAAACGCACGATCGCAACTGCAAAACCTCTATGTGATGCGATCGCGATGGATATGCAATTGCGCGACGGATTGAAGGAGATTCGCTACGGCAAATGGGAAGGACAAACGCTGGAATTTGTCAAGCAACATTACGAAGAAGATTACGTCCGATGGTTGACGGAACCAGCTTGGAATCCGCCGACTGAAGGTGAAACTGGTGTCCAAATTGCCAGCCGTGCTATGCCTGTTATTTCTGAAATTGAAGCTAAATGTCCTACGGGCAATGTTTTGATCGTCTCTCACAAAGCCACGATTAGGATTATTCTTTGCAGTTTATTGGGGATCGATGTCGGACGTTATCGCGATCGCATTACTGCTTTAGCTGCTTCTGTTAGTATTGTCAAATTTGACGTACACGGTCCTTTATTGGAAGTGTTGGGCGATCGCTATCATCTAGATGCAGAATTACGTAATTTACCAGGAACGTAATAATCGACAAATATATCTATAAATATTTCATTTTTGCTCTGGGTATTTTCCCTAAACTAAGATTTGAAACATTCGCGATCGCTCTTTCTCTTCAATTTTGCGCGCTTGAGTAAGTCCGAGGTCAAAATTCACTCACAATTAAATCCAAATAGAGCTTATGCAAACTATTTATGTCGATGGAACTTACCTTGAAAATAATCCATCTTATGGTGTTGAAGATTCCCCTTGGAAAGCCCAGCAAATTCTGAGTATAATTCAGAAAAATCAGTTAAATCCTCGTTCTATTTGTGAAATTGGCTGCGGTGCTGGAGAGATTTTAAGACAACTCCAGTTATCCTTACCAGAGCAGGTCAGATTTCAAGGATATGATATCTCACCTCACGCAATTCAACTTTCTCGACAGCGCCAAAATCAAAATTTATCTTTTGCCTGTGAGGATATAACTAAAATAGAGATCGATCCTTTCGATATTTTACTCTGTATCGACGTGTTCGAGCATGTAGAAGACTATTTAAATTTTTTAAGACAGTTAAAACCCAAATCTAAATATAAAATTTTTCATATTCCTCTCGACATGTCAGCTCAATTTGTTCTGCGAGCCGAACCGATTTTGTGGATGCGAGAAAACGTCGGTCATATACACTACTTTATGAAAGATACAGCTCTTTTGGCTTTGAAAGACGCTGGCTACAAAATTTTAGATTATTGCTACACCGCCGAGCATGTCGATCGCCCGAAATCCTTTAAAGCGCGATCGCTAAGTCTACCGCGAAAAATTTTACATGCGATCGCCCCAGATGTTACAGTACGGCTACTAGGAGGATACTCGCTATTAGTCCTAGCAGAATCTTAGAGCTATATACATCTTTAGACACTCAACAAATTGCTGCCGAAAATCTAGAATCCGAGTGAAATTTAAGTCGGAAGACCGATCGCTGTTAACTGATAACTGTTAACTGATAACTGACTGATGAAAATCCTTGTACTCAACGCCGGATCGAGCAGCCAAAAAAGTTGTCTCTACGAAATTACGGGAGATGGAATTCTAGAACAACCAGTTGAGCCACTGTGGGAAGCCACGATAGACTGGACGGGAAAATCGAAAGTCGGCTTACTCAAGGTAAAAACCGATCGTGGAGCATCGATAAAAACAGAAATTCCTGTCAAAGAACGACAGCAGGCGATCGCTCAAATGCTCGATACTTTAATGCAAGGCGAGACACAGGTGATTTCCGATTTAGCTGAAATCCAACTCGTCGGACACCGTGTCGTTCACGGCGGACAGCATTACTCTCAGCCAACTCGCATCACTCCCGAGGTGAAAGCAGCGATAAAAGAACTAGCAAACCTTGCACCCGCACACAATCCCGTCAATTTAGAGGGGATTGAGGCGATCGAGCAGACTTTACCACAAGTACCGCAAGTAGCAGTATTCGACACCGCTTTTCACAGTTCCATTCCCCCTAGTGCAGCCGTTTACCCCATCCCTTACGAGTTGTCCGAACAAGGAATTCGCCGTTACGGTTTTCACGGAATCAGTCATGAATACGTGTCCCGTCGCGCCGCTTATTTGTTGGGTAAACCTAATTCCCTCAGATTAATTACCTGTCATTTAGGTAACGGTTGTTCTTTAGCCGCAATCCGCGATGGGATCTGCATCAATACGACGATGGGGTTTACACCCTTAGAGGGATTGATGATGGGGACGCGATCGGGTTCTATCGATCCCAGCATTCTTATCTATCTATTGCGACAGGGTTACGATACTGAAAAGTTAGACGAGATGCTCAATAAACGATCGGGACTGAAAGGCGTTTCTGGTATAAGTGGGGATATGCGCCAAATCAGCCAAGCGATCGCCGAGGGAAACGATCGCGCCAAATTAGCATTTGACATTTATATTCATCGCCTGCGATCGCACATCGGTTCGATGCTAGCTTCCTTGTCAGGAACGGATGCACTTGTCTTCACTGCTGGGGTGGGAGAAAATCACCCTCTAACTCGTACAGCCACCTGTGAAGCTTTTGAATTTCTAGGATTGAAACTCGATCCCAGTAAAAATCAAGCTTCCCCCAATGATGCAGACATCGCCACCTCTGATTCAAAGATCCGCGTTTTAGTCGTCCAAACCCAAGAAGATTGGGCGATCGCTCAATCTTGCTGGAATCTGTTGAATCGAGAGTCGTAGGGGCGCACAGCTGTGCGCCCCTACAGGAGTCGCCAGTCGCAAATATTCCACGCACCACGCACCACTTTCTTACCAACTACCTATCTACTGCATCTTCTCGATATAGTCCAACACCATCTCATAATTAGCCATTCTGCCTTGGGTGAGGAAGAGTTCTGCGGCAGCACGAAAATCTGACAACGCACCCATGCGATCGCCTAAATTTAACCTCATAAAGCCGCGATTGCCAAAAGCTCTAGCATTCTCAGGATTCATAACTACTGCTTCGTCGTAGCTTTGAATAGCTCCTACGTAATCCCCACCATCAGCCCTAGCTGCTGCTTGCTTCATGAAGTCTTCAGCAGTCATCGCTTCTTCAACAACTTTCATGTTTATTCCTCGCAGGTTTGCAGCTAAAAAATTTCTTTGCTATGTTGAAGAATTTACAACAAGGTGACGCAAAAAATTAAGTAGCTAGAAACAAAAATCTACCATTCTAACTCGAAGAAAGTATGTTCCTCTCGATACAATTTCTTTAAATTTGAGTCCAAAGTGACCTACTCTCAGCGATCGCCAAGCTCAATCGAAGACGATCGCTTCATTTCTTTGCCATCCAAAGCCAAATAACATAATGTTAATTAATTAATAGTAATAAATCTTAAATAAAAAGTAGGGTGAGCATTGCCCACCCTACTAGGAAAATCTGCTAAGTCAAATTAGTTAACTTCAGCTTTTTGGCGGAAGCACCAAACTAACAACGTACCACCAACCGAAAGTTTCACAGCTTCTAGCAGCCAGTAACCAGCGTGCAATTGATTCATCACAGAAGGAATTTCCTGAACGGACTCAAATACATTCAGCGGCATTCCCACAGCACACATATTGGGAGTGAGAAAATAAGTATTAATCAGGGCGATCGCTAGCAACAGCGAAGATAAAATTGCGGCTTTCCAAGCCAAATTAGCATGATATAATTGCGATTTGCCGAGTGCTAAAACCCCTGTCAATACCAAGGCAGCAGAAAGTAATTCAATCCGATTAAAATTCCAAAACATGAAATAGCCTGCTGATGTAAATCCAGGTTGAGTCATCATCCCAGATACATATAAACTAGGCATAATTACCCAGTCTAAAAGCAAGCTACCACCAAGCCAAAGCCCCAAAGTCAAGATGACAACAGTATGCCAAATGGGTCGCTTCAATTGAGTGGTTGATGCAACAGTCATATCAAATCCCCTAATTGAATGATTTATCGGTGTAGAGACGTTACATGTAACGTCTCTACAAAGTTATCAGTGACTAGCAACCAGCTACCAATTACCAATTACCAATTACTAATTGCCGATTACCTTTAGCTTAACTAATTGATAGGTACTCAAATATAAATTA
>NZ_PYCI01000222.1:0-5497 GCF_003015105.1 Chroococcidiopsis sp. CCALA 051
TGTTCTAAAAGGCACTCTATCGGTTCGATGGCTTTTCTGTCTACTGCCAAGCGCCAAAAACTGTCCGAAGTATTGATATTCAATAACTTTAGAAATAACTTTCAAGACAAACAACTTTACCGATCGCTACAACTAACGCACTACTCCTAACTTCATAAGGTTTCATATGATCCATCAACTTATATTTGCCCACCCTAAGCCAGGTATGACTGAGAAAGAGTTCCAGGATTACTGGGTCAATTTTCATGCAGTTTACTATGCCAGTAAGATTTCTCAGATCAAGCGTTACTTGGTTGATACCCGCATCCCATTTGGTCAAGAGCCAGAAGACCCTCTTTTTAGTGGTGTAGCGGAAATATGGCTAGAGAACGAGGAAGAGCAACTAGCATCTCTTCAGTCAAAGGAGTTTTTAGCAGGAGCGCGGCTGGATGAGCCTAACTGGGCAGCTTTCTGGCGCACTATGGCACTAGATACAACAGCTCACGTCCTGATGGAAGGCGAACCTTTGAAAAAAGATTCGACTTTGGTTAAAATTTTTGCTCTAGTCAAGCGTAAGGCTGGGATGCCCCTGGAGGAATTTCGGCAATACAGTTTGGAGGTTCATGCGCCCAAGGATTTAAAACTTCCAGGTCTGCGGCGTTACCTTCAGTGTCACGTGCGCGATAGTTTCTACGCTATTGGAGAATCAATCCTCGACTGTGTTTCACAGTTGTGGTTTGATGACATTCAGTCGCTAGAAAAAGCTTTGAACTCGCCGCAAGGCAAAGAATCTGAGTGGGATTTAGCTAATTTTGTCGAACCTAAATATGCTCATACCTTTGTCGCAAAAGAACATTGGATTATTGGTCCAGAATTCCGCTAGCGATCTAGAGCATGGTATTCGATTTGGATAACAATCATGACAGATAAAAGTGAAGGTCTTCTAGCTACTGTGAAGCATCTCGGAGTTTCTATTGCAGTGTCGAATCTGGAAGCAACAGCTAGGTGGTACAAAGAGCAATTAGGTTTCGAGGAAGTCCTAAGAAGAGAATTCCCAGAATTTGGCACTCGGATTGTATTTATTGAGACAAACGGTGTCAGAATCGAATTGATCGAGGATAAGAATTGGCATCCTGTAGACCGTCCAGATCCCCCCCAACACACTTCAATTCAAGGGGTCAGCCAGATTACTTTCAAAGTTGATGACATTCAAACAGCGATCGCACGGGTCAAAAGCCGACCGATTAAAATTGCTTGGGATCTCGTTATTGTCAAGGATATCGGTTTTAAAGAATTTTTTATCAGAGACAACGAAGGTAATATCATTCAATTTCTAGAAACGTTTGAACCCATACGTTAAGCGGCTATCAAGATGCGCCAAAATCATTGAGGCACAAATCATGACTGATATCAAAGCAATTGTAATCGGCAGTGGTTTCGGTGGAGCAGTAGCTGCCTTACGCTTAGGACGAGCAGGAGTTGAAACTCTTGTTTTAGAGAGGGGACGGCGCTGGACAATTGAAGATCCTACTAAAAATGCAACTTTTGCAACATTTAGAAATCCAGATAGACGAGCAGAGTGGCTGAATACAGTCACAAAAACCCCAGGTTATGAAGGAATTCCGATTGAAAAATACACCGGGGTACTCGAAATTTTAGAAAGAGGAGACTACAAGTTTTTAGTCGGGTGTGGTGTGGGTGGTGGTTCTTTGGCATATGGGGGAATTTTAATTCAACCACCGCAGGAACTATTCAAGCAGGTGTTTCCTAGCTCCATTAACTATGACGAAATGGATGCTGTTTATTTTCCCCGAGTCCACTCTGTTATTGGCAGCGCCCCTATTCCAGATGATGTTCTAGAAAGTGAATATTACCTGGGATTAAAGATACTGGAACAACACGCTCTCAAGGCAGGATTCTCTTATGTCGAATCTACCAATTGTGGCTTAATCAACGGAGTTAATCGATTTCCAATGGGAATTGATTGGGATATTGTCCGAGAAGAAATGGTAGGAAAAAGAGTGCCATCTGTGATTGCAGCTGAGTTTTGGTTTGGCAATAACAGTGGTGGTAAAAAAACACTGGATCGAAACTACCTGAAGTTAGCTGAGGAAACGGCTGCCGTTGAAATTCGCACTCATCATGTTGTCACCAAAGTTGCGGAAAGACCGGAAGGTGGTTATGCAGTTGTAGTAGACATAATTAACGACTCTGGTGAAGTTATTAACCAACAAACTTTAACTTGTGAGTACCTGTTTCTGGCTGCTGGGGTCATGGGGACTTGCGAACTCCTAATCAAAGCTAAAGCTAAGGGAGATTTACCAAAAATCAACGATCGCATAGGACAGGGATTTGGCAACGATGGCGATACCTATGCCTTTCGCACCAATCTGTCAGAAACTACCAACCCGCATTTAGGCGGTCCAGGTGCGATCGCTGTTCTCAATTATGATAATCCCATTTTTCCCTGTGTGATGATGCGAGCGCCATTACCGAGATTTGAACGAGATTTTCCGAAGAAAAATGTCATTGGTAGCTTTGTCTTTGCTATGACCCCTTATCGAGGCAACTTTAGCTACGACCCAGCTTCAGATACAGTCCAATTAAATTTTGCCAGCGACCCCACAGCCAAAGAAGCTGCTAAGTATTTAGCCGAACTGCTGAGCGAGAAAAATGGTGGCGAAGTGCCTCCGATTGCCTCTCAGACAACTGGTCATCAACTGGGAGGAGCCTGTATGGGTCAAGTTTGCGATGACTGCGGGCGCGTGGAAGGGCATTCACACCTATATGTTGTCGATGGTGCTTTAATTCCAGGGTCTAGTACCTGTGTCAATCCGGCACTGACAATCGCTGCGATCGCCGAGCGTTGTCTAGAGCGGATTTTGGCTGAGGATATTCAACATTCATGACTTTTGGGGAGGTCAATCATGAGCCAGGAAGAAACACAGAAAGTCGCCGAAAAGTGGTTCAACGCGCTAGATCTAGCTGACTATGAAACCGCAATGAGTTGTCTGGCAGACGATATCGAGTGGATCAATCTCCAACCAGTTAAGGGTGTCAGCGATATCATTCCCTGGATTGGTACGTCTCACGGTGTTGCTGAGGTGACAAAATCTTTTCAAGTCCGCGATCGCATAGCTGAGGTTAAGGTTTTTAAACCTGTCGAGCTAGTCGTGCAAGGCGATCGGGCATTTGGCACCGTGCATGACATGACAACAATTAAAGCAACTGGACTCACCTTCGACATCACTTTTGCTACCTGGATGCAGATTCAAGATGGGAAAATTGTGAAATGGAAATCTTACTGCGACCCGTCCCCGATCGTTGCAGCATTTCGGGGAGATTCAAAGGCTCGTTTCATTGAAGCTGTAGAAAATGACGATCTAGAGGCAGCTACAAGTCTCCTACAACAGGGAGCCGATCCTAATACCCGCAATCCAGAAAATGGATTGACTGTATTGATGACCGCAGCCTGTCACGCCAATGTTGCAATGGTGAAATTATTGCTCGATGCTGGTGCAGACGTTCTAACTACCGATCGTAAAACTGGGGCAACTCCCTTACATAAAGCTTGCCAGGGCGGTAGTGTAGAAGTCGCTCGGCTGCTTTTAGATGCCGGAGCATTTATTGACGCTGTTACGCCGACAATGGGTCATACTCCAATTATGGATGCCCTGTGGTACAAGTGGTTGGAATTGGTGAAGTTACTCGTCGAACGAGGGGCAAACCTCAATTTGAGTACTCACTATGGCTTTACGCTAGACGATCACCTTAACTTTGAACTCAACGTCAACCAAGGCGAAGAAAAGCAGAAATTTATTGTCATTAAACAAATCGTTGATGCGGGTAGAAAAGCTGCACGAGAAAGTATTGAATCTCAACAAGTCATGGCAGCAACCGATCGAGGAAATCTGGATGCAGTTAAGCAGTTAATCGAGAATAAGGCTGATGTCAATACTGTTTATCCTCACATAAATTCCTTTCTCGATGGACATACTCCTCTTTTAGTTGCTGCCCGCGATGGACATACAGAAATCGTCAGGGAACTCTTGAAAGCAGGTGCGAAAGTCAGGGTCGAAGACTGGGTATTTAAGGGGTCTCCTATCCATAAAGCAACTTATAACGGTAATCCTGAAATTTTGAAAATGCTGGTGGAACACCCCGATATCGATCTGAACGTGCAGGGACCGATCAATGGTTACACGCCCCTTCACGATGCTCTTTGGCATGGATATAACGAATGTGCTGAAATTCTGATTAATGCGAATGCCCGATTAGATTTGAAAGGACATGATGGCAAAACACCTTTGGATATTTCTATTGACGTATATGGTTCGGATGGTGAAATCCCAAAATTGATTCGCTCAAAAATGATATGAACGGAAGCTTCATTGAGGACGACTTTAGACTGTAGGAAATGGATTATGTTGATTTCTCATTTGTACCAGTCGGGATCTCGGCATCACTTTTCTAAAGGGGTACTAAAAAACCGGGAAGAAACAGCAAAACTGCAAGGAAAAAAAATTGGTATTCTGATTGAAAGTGACTTTTACGAACATGAAATTTGGTATTACCATTACCGCTTTGCAGAAGAAGGTGCTGAAACTCATCTCCTCACCCGCTTGTGGGGGCAACAATCTTTAACTTTTCAAGGACATGAATATCATGCACCGCTGGATTGTCATGAAAGTTTTGAGGATATAGACGATCGCGAACTCAATACTTATGCTGCTATCATTGTACCATCTGCCTTTGTAGCTGACCGTCTCAGGTATACAGAAGATCTAAGCCAACTTCCACCAGCTACTGGATTTCTGAAGCAAGCTTTTGCCAATCAAAACATTTTGAAAGGAATTATTTGTCATGGTATGTGGCTAGTTGCACCTGTGCCAGAACTAGTACGCGATCGCCGCGTGACTTGCCACAACAATTTGCATGGTGATGTTGTGAATATGGGTGCTATCTACACCGATCGAGATGTGGTTGTGGATGGAGATTTAGTCACAGGACGTAGCGGCGCTCATTGTCACTTATTTGCCCAGAAAATCATTGAAATACTGGCTGTAAGATAAACATTAAATAATAGAGGAAGTGGGGTATGACGCTAATAGTAGATCCGCCCAAAACTGCATACAAAATAGAGAAGGGACACCCACATCCTTTGGGAGCAATTCCAGATGAAAATGGGGTAAACTTCTCGATTTTTTCAGAACATGCTACAGGTATAGAACTATTGTTGTTTGACGAACATGATGACCCAGAACCCATCCAAGTTATTCAATTAGACCCCGATGTCAATAAAACATTCCACTTCTGGCATGTCTATGTCAGCGGGCTACAACCAGGGATGCACTACGCCTATCGAGTTGACGGTTCTTCCGATCGCAATGGCGGACACCGCTTTGATAAAAATAAGCTGTTAATTGACCCATATGCTAAAGCAATACTTCGGACAGTTTTTGGCGCTTGGCAGTAGACAGAAAAGCCATCGAACCGATAGAGTGCCTTTTAGAACAAA
>NZ_PYCI01000096.1:0-25908 GCF_003015105.1 Chroococcidiopsis sp. CCALA 051
ACCCAGTTACAAAACTGTTCCCACAAGGAAGCGCTTTCGCGTCTTTGTAATGTGGTTGTCATGGTTCTATGTATTGCTAATTAAACAACAGGAATGTTGCTTGCTTTGGTATGAATCAGGCTCCGTACTTGGTTGCCTGTAAATATATCTTTACACAACTTCAGCAAAAATTTCACATACTGCTAATTCTATTAAGTAATATTAAAGCAAGGCATATATAAAAAAAAGTTATATTTGAAGAGGAAAATTTCTGTCTGTAAGTAATATTCGCAATAAATTTATAGCGATCGCAGCAACTGAAGTGAGGGCAGTCGCTGCTTTGTCAAGCAGAATTGGTAGGTAAATAGTTGGTTCAAAGTAGTATAAATTTGAAAAATCCTCAGTGGGGAAATATTTGAATGTAATAAGGTATATTTCTAAAGGGGGATGAAAAAAATTTAGATTTCAGCAGCCCTAGCAAGTGACTTAAACAGTTGTAATTTGCGCGATCGCGCCTCCTAAAATAGAGGTAAAGACTCACTCCAATCGAGGTTTAGATGCCTACTTCCAATTCCAACCTCAAAGAAACTGCAGGCGTAAAAGTATTATTTTTTTCAATTCCCAACAATTTCCTATTGCAGCTCGGTACTGGCTCTCTACTACTTGGGCTAGTTGGAGGTAAAGCTGTAGCTCAGGCAGTCACAGCTATTGGGCAAGCCAGTGAAGAAGTATTTCGTGGCGATCGCTTGCCAGTTTTGCCATTTCCAGAAGCAGAAACGACATCAGAACCTAGTGACGCATAATTTGCATCGTGCCTAATTCGTCAGGATTTCGATTAAAGATAAAGATTGTCGCTTCGACAACGAATTAGGACAGCATTCAACTCTACAATTATTAATTGTTCCTGGCTCTACTCGAACAGACCCTATGACTTCGCTCCTCCACTCCCATGATGAAGCTTTGACTATCAGCACCTCTCCCTTTGATTTGTTTTTGAGGCAACGCCTGCAAACAGTAGAGGAGTTGTGGGAGTCTGTTCTGAAACAAGAATGCGGTCAAGAATTAGTAAATCTCTTGGCGCAATTACGCGATTTATGCTCGTCAGAAGGACAAGCGATCGACGAGCAAATAGCGGAAGTCGTACAATTAATCTCTCAGTTAGAATTGAACGAAGCAATTCGCGCTGCGCGTGCCTTTGCACTCTATTTTCAGTTAATTAACATTGTCGAGCAGCACTACGAGCAACGCCAACAGCTGAGTATCAGTCGCGCTTTGCATCAAAAAGCAGCTAAGCAGCTACATCAAACGCCACAACCCACCTCCACAATTAACGGACATCAAACAGCAGATGTAAATCGAGATCCTGGCGTAGAGCTGTTAGAAAAAAACTGGCACGCTACCCAGCAACAGCAAAAACAAGGGACTTTCCACACCTTGTTTCCCCATCTACGGCAGATGAACGTACCGCCGCAACACATCCAACGGTTGATCGACCAGTTAGATGTCAGATTAGTTTTCACGGCGCACCCAACTGAGATCGTGCGCTCTACAATTCGGGACAAGCAAAGACGCTTAGCCAAGCTACTGCAACAGCTCGATCGGATTGAGGAAAGTACGGGCAGTATTGAAGGTGCTAATCCTTGGGAAGCAGAAGCCCTGCGGGAACAGCTCACAGAAGAAATTCGCCTCTGGTGGCGCACTGACGAGTTACACCAGTTTAAGCCAGCAGTGTTAGATGAGGTAGAGTACGCCCTGCACTACTTCAAAGAAGTTCTGTTCGAGCAAATTCCCTTGCTGAATCACAGATTTAAACACGCTCTGGCAGCTGCCTTTCCCCGCTTGCGTCCGCCTAGTAATAACTTTTGCAAATTTGGTTCTTGGGTGGGATCGGATCGGGATGGCAACCCCTCAGTGACACCCCAAGTTACGTGGCAAACAGCTTGCTATCAGCGCCAGCTGGTATTGGAAAAATACATTCATTCAGTCAAGCGGCTGACGAACTTGTTGAGTATATCGCTGCACTGGAGCGATGTCCTGCCAGATTTATTAGAATCTCTGGAGCAGGATCGGTTGCAGATGAACGAAGTGTATGAAGCACTTGCCCTGCGGTATCGTCAAGAACCGTATCGACTCAAGCTTGCCTACATTTTGAAGCGACTAGAGAATACATTCGAGCGTAACGCGCGCCTGTACAACAAGAATCTGCGCAAGCAAGAAATTCAAGAAGAGAACGTTACTACGGCAGTCTATAAATCTGGGCTTGACTTTCTCGCAGAATTACGACTCATTCAACGCAACTTGTCAGAGACAGGCTTAAACTGCCGAGAACTGGACAGTCTGATCTGCCAGGTGGAAATTTATGACTTTAACCTAGCTCACCTCGATATTCGCCAAGAATCTTCTCGCCACGCCCATGCTTTTAATGAAGTGTTGGAATATCTACAAATTCTGCCTCAGTCATATAACGAATTGTCAGAAGCAGAAAGAGTCAAGTGGTTGTCGGGAGAATTGCAGACTCGTCGTCCGTTGATTCCCGCCGAACTACCTTTTAGTGAAAAAACCAACGAAGCGATCGAAACTTTGCGTGTCGTGCGTTTGTTACAGCAAGAGTTTGGCGTGCAGGTTTGCCAGACTTACATTATCAGCATGAGCCGCGATCTGAGCGATTTGCTAGAGGTGCTGTTACTAGCTAAAGAAGCTGGACTCTACGATCCAGCAACAGGAATCGGCACGATCCAAGTTGTACCTCTATTTGAGACGGTAGAAGACTTGCAACGCGCCCCCAGCATCATGCAACAGCTATTCGAGCTGAAGTTTTATCGCGCTTTGTTAGCGGGAGGGTATGAAGCGATAAAACGAGAGTCGGGAGTCGGGAGTCGGGAGTCGGTGGGACAAGGGGGGCAAGGAGACAAGGAGACAAAGAGACAAGGAAGCAATTCTAGTCACCAGCCACTAGCCACTAGCCACTCTCCACTGACTCCTCACTTACAAGAGGTGATGTTGGGTTACTCAGATAGCAACAAGGATTCTGGGTTTCTCAGCAGCAATTGGGAAATTCACAAAGCGCAAAAAGCACTCCAACAAGTTGCCGAACAGCATGGAGTCGATTTGAGAATTTTTCACGGACGCGGTGGCTCAGTAGGACGCGGTGGTGGTCCTGCATACGAGGCAATTTTGGCTCAACCCGGACATAGTATTAATGGCAGAATTAAGATTACCGAACAAGGTGAAGTTTTAGCCTCTAAATACTCGCTGCCAGAGTTGGCGCTTTACAATTTGGAAACGATTTCGACTGCCGTGATTCAGGCTAGCTTGCTACGCACGGGATTTGATAATATTCAACCGTGGAATGAAATATTAGAAGAGCTAGCAGCGCGATCGCGGCAACATTATCGCGCCCTGATCTACGAGCAACCAGATTTCATTGACTTTTTCCACCAAGTAACTCCGATTGACGAGATCAGCCAGTTGCAAATCAGCTCTCGTCCCGCCCGACGACAAGGCGGAAAAAAAGATTTAAGTGGTTTGCGGGCAATTCCTTGGGTGTTTAGTTGGACGCAAAGCCGTTTTCTCTTACCTGCTTGGTATGGTGTTGGCGCAGCTTTGCAGGAATTTTTAAACGAGGAACCCGAGCAACACCTCAAATTGTTACGTTATTTCTACATGAAGTGGCCCTTCTTCAAAATGGCAATTTCTAAAGTAGAGATGACGCTGGCAAAAGTAGACATGCAAATCGCTCATCACTACGTCAAGGAGTTATCGAAACCCCAAGACTTAGAACGATTTGAGCGGCTATTCGAGCAAATTTTGCAAGAGTTTCACCTCACAACTGACTTAGTACTGAGTATTACAGGTCATAAACGCCTGCTCGATGGCGATCCAGTCCTACAGCAGTCCGTACAGTTGCGAAGCGCCACGATTGTACCGTTAGGATTTTTGCAGGTTTCATTGCTGAAGCGACTGCGGCAATACAGCAATCCCAGTACGACAGGCATTATTGATTCCCGTCACAGCAAAGGCGAATTATTGCGCGGTGCGTTGTTAACTATCAATGGGATTGCTGCCGGGATGAGGAATACTGGTTGATTGGTAGTTGGGAGTTGGGAGTTGGCGATCGCATTTACAAATGACCAATGACCAATGACCAATGACAAATAAAAAAAGAATGTTGGTTTGCACCTTTGTAGCGTTGGCAGCGGGATGTTTTGGTGCGATCGCTGGTGGGCAAATTAGTGCATGGGTACACCAGCAAAACTGTCAACAATTCCAGTGGGGAGGCAAGGAAATTTGTCAAGCTTGGGCGATCCCAGGAGCGCTCTGGCAAGGTAGTACGACTGGATTTTGGGTTGGCGAAGTTGTAGGTGCGTTACTGGCTGGTTTGGCAACACAACGAGGGACAACTGACAACTGATAACTGATAACTGTACGGGTGGGTATGAAGCGAAGATTATGGCTAAAGCCCGTGAATCTGCTTGCGCGCACCCGCACGGACAGTTTGCTCAACGGGGGATACCCCCGCACGCAACTGTCCTCCCCGACGACAACTGATAACTGTTCACTGGTCACTGGTTGCAGTAGGTGTTTGCAAGCTCTCCCAACTCTTCCACGTATTGGTATTCGTGTCAAAACAGCGCCAGCTCAACTGTTCTGCTTCTTGGTAGCAAATCAAGACGCGGTGGCTATATGGGTAGCTGCTACTGATGTAAGATACTACTTGTTGTAGAGGGGTTGTTTTGCGACTGAGCCGCCTAGCTACAGCCTGGTTGGGGCATTCAATTAGCATGGCTGAGTGTCCGTCAATGTAAGTCAGAGAAAAGACAGACATGCGCAAAATTGCCCGCAACCAACTTTCAGTATGGTCAAAATACTCGTCTACAATCCTGTTAGTAAATGCTCTTTGCAACGAACGGTCGTTGGAGTTGGGTTTGAGAGAGTCTGACATAGTGGCGCTTGTGAGTGGCTGGCTTGAGGTTAGATCGAAAATGTTGAGAGTGACAAGTAGGCGATTCCCTTCGGGATAGCTTCGCATCGCGCGCAATCCGAGCAGAAATTTTTCTATTTGTAACAGAAAAATTTTGTGGATGCTTTTTGTTTTGATTTTGCCAATCTCTCTTGGTAGAATGCATCCGTAGATCTTCTCATATAGCCATGTCTGCGGAAACGTCACTAGATAACACTTTGGGAGCAGATGCCGTCGATCGCGCGATCGCGGCTGGAATTGATTTAGACGGCTCCCCTATTCCTCCTGTCAAGTTGGAACTTTACCATCAAGTCATGGCGCTAGAAGCAGGAAGACAGCGCAGTGGCGTGTCAAATACGATGCGATCGCGGATCGTGCGCATCGGTGCGAAGCACATCCCCCAAGCGGAACTCAACCAAATGTTACTCGACGCTGGTTTTGCTCCACTTAAGGATAAGGAAGTCGCTTTTTATTACGGGAATAAATAGGGGACAAGGGGGACAAGGGGGACAAGGGAGAAATATAACTGGTCGCGATCGCTGGTCACTGGTCACTGGTCACTGATAACTGCTCCCTACTCCCTCAATTACCACTCATAGCCGCGCTCGACCCAATAGTACCAATCTTCGATCGCTTCTAACGTGTCGTCATCAACTTCCATTGGTACGACATCATATAAAGGTACGGCAAAAGTATCTTCCGTACCCTCTTCTTGATAAACAATTTCTACATACATATCGTCTTGGCATTCTTCTTCCGATGCCATTCCGATAACTTCGACTTCTTCACCTTCGATTTCTACTTCATCTTCCGAATCAATCGATCGCTCTTCTGAAATCCAAATGGCGTTGAAAGGAAACTTAACTTTCTTATCGAGATAGTAATACCAACCTAGTCGCCGTTCCTCTTCGTCATAGGCATCAACGACGACTTCCATGTCGATTCTTTCTTCTCTGCTTGCGTCGATTTCCAACTCGGACATAGGAAACCTCACCACGATTGGCTGAGCGTAAATATTTCCAAGCACAAACATTTTAGATGCTAGCAATACTAGCTAAACAATTAGGTTAAAAATTTTAAAGCGCCAAGTGTAGAAATCACTGGAGAAAGATGAATTTAACTTTACCTTAAGTTGCGATCGCGTCAACAGTTTTGCAACTCATTTCTAAAAGGGCGATCGAATTAAAAATATTTGCCAGAACGATAACGTTAGGCTGCTGTACAACTGTGTATCGGTAAGAAGAGTTTATGTACTTCTATCCTGTTTTATAAGTCGTGGATAGATGAGATCGGCAGTCAACACAATTATTGCGTGAATTGGTAAGATAACTAATAGAAGTGTTGAAAACCGCGCCATAGCCATCACGCCTTCAACAATGGGAGACTGCGGAACAAGCCAGTCGAAGGCTGATTCTAAGAAGTTTGCAACCTGTTCCTTTCCCTCTACACACAACCAGGGGCTGTGAGCAACTATTGCACGTTCAGGCTCCCAAGCACGAACGGTCTGAAGAGAATTACGCAAAGATGCTCTGTCAAAGATGTGTGCGTACTGCACGCCACGCGGCGTATGCTGATACATTTGGTTCCACCGAGTGGTAATGCGCGAAATAAATGAAAAGGTCGATGGATCGAAGTCCATGACCAGATCGGTAAAGATTATGGTGCGTGATGCTAGATGGAAAAAGACAATCTCATCAAACCATCCGTTCCCCGATCCAAAAATGCACTGCTCGATCTGACCAGCCCATTCGGGTTCAGGCGTATTTGTAGATAACGTTTTGTAGAAGGTTAAGTCCTTGCGCTTTAGAGCTAGTCGTGGTGATGCATAGAGTTTGGCATCAGGATACGCTTGGCTCCAGTCTCCCAGGTATAGGTGGTGTAGGTGATTGGGTGAGACGAGGTATCTTACAACCCCAAGCGTATCAACATCGGCACGGATATCGGGATTGAGTTGAATTGGAGAAAGAATGAAAAGGCTATCCTCGTCGAGGCGGATAACAACTGAACGATGCGTATAGGGATAGCGGGGCTGCATCGGAGGACGGAAGCAGACGCACTCCTTTGCCTCAATTGTCCAAATGTTAGAGGCAACTTGAATTAGACCACTTTTTGGTTGGTTAGGAACTAGGCGAAAGCTTTGTACCACGAAGTACCTCGGTTTGGATTCTATGTGAATTGGGGCTACGGTATTGGCTGCCTCACCGATGATTCAGTTCTAGCGGACGCTCGACAAATTACCAACCCCAACTACCAGGAACGCCTTTAAATGGTCCAACAATATCGTTCGTAATCCAGCCGCCATAAAAGTTACCTGGTTGAGGCTGTACTTTTTCCCCATCGACATAGCAAGCATCCATGACATGGGCATAAAAAGCTACATAATCCTTAATCGTGGCAAAACTTGGCGTTGGGTCGGGATAAAACCAAGCTACATTCTCAGCCTGTTTGTCGCCGACAACAATAGTGTAATATCCCGCTCGACCTTTCCATTCGCAAAAACTCGAATTGGGTGTTCTGACGAGGTACTCCATTTTAATATCGCTAGGAGGGATATAGTAAACCGGAGGATGGCTGGTTTCGAGTACGCGCTTGGCATGGCGAGTATTGGCAATTTCTACACCATTGAAAATAATTTGAATCTGCTTGTTAACATCCTCCAAGCGAGGAGGTCTAGGGTAATCCCAGACTGATTCTTGACCAGCAGCGGGTTGAATGCGTTGAGGATGCGCCATATGCTAATTTTTGTAGTTATCAATGTTTGAAGGTAGATATTGTTGCAAAGAGCCGATCCCCCTAGCCCCCTTAACAAGGGGGAACCGCCCATAGCCCCCCTTAATAAGGGGGGTTGGGGGGATCTTCTGCGGCATAGTCATAAAGAATTGGTATAACCTAAATCCTTGTGGGTGAAAGATTTAGCATTCGTCCCCGTGTAGGTAGCAGCGATGTGTCCGTCGCCTGTTAGCTGGTATTTGTATGTAACTAATCCTTCTAAACCAACAGGACCACGGGGTGGTAATTTGTGGGTGCTGATGCCAACTTCTGCACCAAAGCCGTAGCGAAAACCATCAGCAAAGCGAGTCGAACAGTTATGATAAACTCCTGCTGCATCGACTTGGGCTAAAAATGTTTTGGCAGTTGTCGGATCTTCAGTGACGATCGCCTCTGTATGTCGCGATCCGTGGGTATTAATGTGGGCGATCGCTTCTTCTAGAGAATCTACCACCATTATTGACAAAATCAAATCGCTGTATTCCGTCGTCCAATCTGCTTCTGTCGCCGCAGCCGCATCGATGATTTTGCGGGTGCGATCGTCACCACGCAATTCTACTTGACGTTCTTGTAATGCACGGGCAACTAACGGTAGAAATTCAGGGGCAATATATTGGTGTACTAATAGAGTTTCTATGGCATTGCAAGCAGCGGGATAATGGGTTTTGGCATCAACAGTAATCTCTACTGCCTTGGCAATATCAGCTGCTTTATCTATGTAAGCGTGACAGATACCATCTGCATGACCTAAAACAGGAATGCGGGTGTTTTCTTGTACGAAGCGCACGAAAGAGTTAGAACCCCTGGGAATAATCAGATCGACATATTCATCTAATCGCAACAGCGCCATTGTCTCTTCTCGGGTTGTCAGCAATTGGACTACGGCTGGGTTAATTTCTGTTTGAGAAAGTCCGTGGTGGATCGCTTTGACGATCGCCTCGCAAGATCGGACGGCTTCCTTACCACCTTTAAGGATGACACCATTTCCTGATTTGATTGCCAATAAGGAGATTTGAATTGCTGCATCGGGTCTAGCTTCAAAGATGACACCTAATACTCCCAGAGGGCAAGTAATTCGCTGAAGAATTAACCCTGTATCTAATTCACGGTGAATCTGTACCGCACCGACGGGATCGGGTAATTTCCCCACATCTCGCACCCCCGCGATCGCATCTTTGAGTTTAGTTGCATCCAATTTGAGGCGATTGTATAGTGGTTTGGCAATTTTTTCCGCTTCAGCTGCTTTGCAATCAGCCGCATTTGCTGCCAAAATTTCCTCAGCTTGGGCTTCTAACGATTGAGCGATCGCTTCAATTGCTCGATTTTTCGCTTCAGTAGATAAGACTGCAAGTTGACGCGCGGCATCGCGAGTAGAAAGAGCGATCGCGCTGAGGGAATGGGATTCGATCTGGGTGGCAGTCATGAATCGATCTCAAAGATATCCAGCCAAAGTGTAACAAAATCTGGGTGCTGTTTGATGTTGAAATAAATTGGTAATGGGTAATTGGTAATGGGTAATGCTAGACAAAATTACGGTGATTCAAGGTGATATTACTCAATTGCAGGTGGATGCGATCGTCAATGCTGCTAATAATTCACTGTTGGGTGGTGGTGGCGTAGATGGGGCAATTCATCGCGCGGCTGGCTCCCAGTTGTTAGCAGAATGTCGTCAGTTAAGGGGGTGTGCCACAGGTGCAGCTAAAATTACTCAAGGGTATAACTTACCCGCCAAGTGGGTGATTCATACAGTCGGTCCGGTGTGGGAAGGTGGCGATCGCGGTGAGGATGAACTTTTAGCAAGTTGTTATCGCAGTAGCTTGACTTTAGCAGTGCAACATGAAATTAAAACCATTGCTTTTCCCGCTATCAGCACGGGTGTGTATCGCTTTCCGATCGATCGCGCCGCACAAATTGCTGTGAGCGAAGTTCAGGCTTTTTTGTCTACCAATGATTCGATCTCGCAAGTCATTCTTGTCTGTTTTAGTCAATCGACATGCGATCGCTTTCTTAAAGCATTGCAACAAGTAAGTGAAACATCGCTAGATTAGATCGGCGTATCTGTTTCTGTCGGGACTCGGTAATCATTGTAGAGACGTTACATGTAATGTCTCTACAATGTGGTTTGTCCCCTTGTCCTCCTTATCCCTTCTAACTTGGAGTGAAATAATGTCAAAACTGCCCAGCAACAAGATCGATCCCGCACCCATGACGGTGGATGTTAGCGTTGTGGATCTGATCGATAATTACTTCACGGCATATAATTCGGCACGATTGCGGGAAATTTGCCAACTATTGAGTCGAGAAGTGTTTCGCGAGGGTGTCACTGTAGGTTTAAGCTTATCAGGAGCTATGACCCCTGCTGGATACGGAGTTTCTGCCCTAGCGCCTCTAATTCGACATGGTTTTATCGACTGGGCGATCAGTACTGGTGCGAATCTCTATCACGACATGCACTATGGGTTAGGTTTTGAACTGTATAAGGGTAATCCGTTTGTAGACGATGTAAAATTGCGTCAGGAAGGCACGATTCGCATTTATGACATTATGTTTGGTTATGACGTGCTGCTGGAAACTGATGCTTTCATTCGTAAGATTCTTCAAGCGGAACCTTTCCAAAAACGCATGGGAACGGCAGAATTCCACTACTTACTGGGTAAATACATCCGTGAAGTTGAAAAGCAAGTTGGGGTAAAGCATTCTTGTTTGCTGGCGACGGCTTATGAATGCGGCGTACCGATCTATACTTCTTCGCCTGGAGATAGTTCAATTGGCATGAACGTTGCAGCTTTGGCTTTGGAAGGCTCGAAATTAATTCTCGATCCGTCGCTGGATGTGAATGAGACAGCTGCGATCGCCTATTCTGCTAGAGAATCTGAAGGGAAAAGCGCGGCGTTGATCCTTGGTGGTGGTAGTCCCAAAAACTTCTTATTGCAAACCCAACCCCAACTTCACGAAGTACTAGGGTTGGAAGAACGAGGACACGATTACTTTATCCAGTTTACCGATGCGCGTCCCGATACTGGCGGTTTATCTGGAGCTACCCCCAGCGAAGCTGTCAGTTGGGGAAAAATCGATCCGGAAGAACTTCCCAGTACAGTTGTCTGTTATACCGACAGCACGATCGCCCTTCCCCTCGTTACCGCATACGTTCTCAACCAGTGTCCCCAGCGTCCCCTGAAACGTCTATACGATCGCCGCGAACAGATCCTAGAACAACTCCGCACCGATTACTTAGCTGCTAAAACTCAACCTACAGATAAGATTCCGGCTGCGGTGGCTGATGCTGCTACAGAACAACCGATCGCGACTTATCCGTGTGGAAGAGTAATTCCACAACATTCTTCGTGAAATTCAAAAGTAAGGTGGGCAACGTCCACCTTACTAAAACATCTTATCTATCATCGGATAGATGAATTTAAAAAATAATATTATTTGAGTAGCAATTAACACCTCGGTCGCTAATTATTAAATCTTGTTCTTGTTATTAGAAGACCGCTTCCGCAGACCGTTCTTACCTGAACGGGCGATCGCCGCTTAAGAAAGTGGTGTGTGGCGAGAGGGGTGTGGGGTGTGGTTAGGCACATCAGACTCATCCGCTAGATAGAGTTGCGGGGCAAACAATTCGCACCATTGGCTAGAGGAAAGGAGCTGTTTGGCTTTTTACTATAGTTGGGTGGTTGAGAAAAATTGTGAATAGTTTGACAAGAATAGTTTGACAAATAGACAGTAGAGAGCGCACGAGCAGTAATATCTACTTCAAGTAGCGATCGCCCAATTGCATTATATAGACGGAAGCCAGGAGTAACACATGACAGCCTCAAACGAACAGCGCAAAATTCGCTATGCAGTAGTCGGCTTGGGGTGGATTTCCCAAGTCGCAGTACTACCAGCCTTTGCTAATGCTGAAAATGCTGAATTAGTGGCTCTGGTTTCAGACAATCCAACCAAGCGAGAGGATTTGGGCAAAAAATATAAGGTGCAAAAAACTTATTCTTATGCAGAGTACGATCGCTGTCTTGAGAGTGGTGAGGTTGATGCTGTCTATATTGGCTTACCCAATCACCTGCATCGAGAATACACCGTACGAGCCGCACAAGCTGGGGTACACGTACTCTGCGAAAAACCTATGGCGGTTACAGAGCAAGACTGCGAGGCAATGATTGCAGCTTGCCAAGATAGTGATGTCAAACTGATGATTGCCTATCGCTTGCACTTCGAGCCTGCAAATATGCAAGCGGTAGAAATCGTGAAATCGGGACTAATTGGCGAACCGCGATTTTTTAGCTCGGTGTTTGCCCAGCAGGTAGAAGAGGCAAACGTCCGCGTCAAGAAAGCTTTGGGTGGCGGCGTTCTAGACGACATGGGCATTTACTGCATCAATGCCGCTCGTTACATATTTCAAGATGAGCCAGTTGAAGTATTTGCTGTGGGTGCTAGCAAGCCAGAATCGCGCTTTCAGGAAGTAGCAGAAATGCACAGTGTGATTCTGCGGTTTCCCGAAGATCGGTTAGCGACGTTTACTTGTAGCTTCGGTGCTGCTCCCGTAGGAAGCTATCAAATCGTTGGTACAAAAGGAGATTTGAGGCTAGATCCTGGTTATGACTTTCAAGGAGCGCTGACGCATTACTTAACAGTCGATGGCAAAACTCAAGAACGGACTTTTCCACCTACCGATCAGTTTGCCGCAGAATTAATTTACTTTGCTGATTGCATACTACAAAACAAAGATCCAGAACCATCAGGGATTGAGGGTTTAAACGATATTCGGATTATCCGCGCCCTCGATCGCGCTATTGAAACTGGTAGCCCTGTACAGTTAGGCAGGCTAGAAAAGCAACAACACCCCTCAGCCGCTCAAATTATCGAGCGTCCACCGATTCATCAGCCAGAACTAATTCACGCTGCCGATCCTTCAGGAAAGTCTTAACGACTAATCATTAGTCATTGTGTCATGCAAAGGTCATTTTTTGTCCCCTTCTACTAGCTTTTTAGAAGTGAATGCATTATTTTATACTAATAAGCCAAACTGCTTGAAAGGCTGAAAGTGGTTGTTGTGCAAAGCTTTGAAAACTGAAATGACTGAGCGAAATCGAGCGCTTTTAGCGACAATATGACACTCTTGCAATGCGAACAGAAGACTGAAGCTCGAAAAGATAGTGATATATGCCGCTCTCAATCGATTCCAACCACTGAAATAGAGCAGCGATCGCGTATGATAAAATTCATCTTTCCGCAAAAATCAATAAATCCTTAATAACATCACAATAAGAGCGTAGTTGGTTTACAGCGGAAACAGCACGTATATAGATGGGAAAAGACGATTATGCTCAAGAAGCATAATTTCAATTACTAATAAAAAATTGAGTTGTTTCGAGTAGTAAAAATTGCTACTTAAATCTTCTTCAACTACGTACACGCTTTTTTTTTACTTCCTTTTCTTCAGAATTCTATTACAAATTATCAGAAAAGCTTGGCAAATATTTAAGCATAATTCTGGAAAGTAGTAAACTCTGCCTGTAGTGATTGAGTAGAGTAGCCTTTACATCATATTTTGTCATGCAGTTAGCTAATCGCGTTGCAATTCCACTGCGGACTCTGACTTTACCCGAACAAACCCCCGAGCAACAAAGGATAATAGTATTTCACTCTACAGGCTCTTCAAACTCACAATTATCACGCCCTCACTCTCATACATTTTTTGAACTTTTTTTTGTTGAAGAGGGTGAAGGTTGGTATTCAATAGGCGATCGCCCTATTTGGGCTAAACCTGGCGATCTATTTTTACTCGCTCCTGGTGAGGTTCACGATCCGAGTGGACTCGATGATGCAACTAAGTGGGTTGTTGGTTTCAGTGCCGAAGCTCTTAACCCTACCTGTGCTGAAGCCGATATGCTCTTAATGTTACCCGATCGCCTGCTAAACTCATTTGTTCAAACTGAAAATGCCCGAACCAAACACTATTACGTTCCAACTGAGATTCGATCGCGCTGGTTAATTCTACTGGGACAACTCAAAAGCGAACTCTGCGATCGGGGATTTGGTTCTACTGAAGCAACCCGCGCTCTGTTAATTCTATTACTGATAGAAACTGCTAGACTCGCTGCATCTGAACTACCTGAATCAAAAAAATCTTCGCCGCAAGCTCGCCCCATAGTAAAACAAGTTTTGTGCTTTATTGATGCTAATTATCGCAACTCCATTGGACTGCAAGAAGTGGCTAAAGAGGTTAACCTTTCCCCTGCTTATCTCACTGACATGATCCGCCGAGAAACTGGCAAGACTGTACTAAGTTGGATTGTCGAACGTCGGATGACAGAAGCTCGTCGCTTGCTTTTAGAAACCGATCTGGCTGTCATTCAAATTGCCGAAGCAGTTGGCTATTGTGATGCGGGTTATTTCATTCGCCTATTTCGACGACTGAACGGCACAACCCCCCAGGCATGGCGAGTTATGTATCGCGGCTAGCATAAAAGTTAACAATCAAAAGTTAACAGTCAAAAGTAGGGTGGGCAACGCTCACCCTACTGATTATTTGCACTCAAAGATTTGAATGTAAATTAATCTTTCACTTGCATAATTTTAGCGAGATTGAGTGAAGAGAAGCTACGAGTATAAAATATCGAATCGATCTGCTCATATTTTTCATAAAAAATGTCCAATTGTACAAAAAAAATGTCCATTGATGTTCGAGTTTATCTTGCATAAACTAGTAAACATAGAACAAATAGATCAAGGGCGATCGACCAATGTAATGTAGTCAAACGAGCGAAACTTTAAAACATAGTTCTACTTAACAATTTCTTCAGTTAATGCTCTGATTTGAAAAAAATTGATGATTTTGCGAATAGTAGTTTGTGATTTCTGCATTACATCGATCGCAAAGTTGAAATATCGCTACATTTTTGAAGGTTGAGATGATGCAATCAGCCCTAATTCGAGGAAAAAAACAATGAGACAGTTTACAATTAGTACGACCCTAATGGGTAACGTGACTGAAATCAGAGAGCAAGAAGCTGCCTTTCATATTAAATGCAGAAGTGGTGACGAACTCGTCGTCAATGTAGGTAGAGAAACCCAATTTCAGTTTGTACAAAATTTAGATGGAATTAACCGCGATCGCTATCCAACTCCAGAAGGTTTCGAGAGAAATCCGTCACAGTTAGTCAAGAAATATATTCAACGCGATCGCTTAGTTGTCGTTCAAGGTGTATATCTAGAAGACGATCCCCATCGTCGCCTTGACGCGCGAGTTATTAATATCTTGCACACACCTGAAGGCAAATTTCTGTTCGAGCAAACGCATTGGTGGTTAGTTCAAATTGCTCGTTTAGCTGATACTTGGTTAGGTTTCTTATTTCCGAATAAGATGACTTATGAAATTGATGATTTCAAACTGTATCAGACCAATTTAAACATTATTGGTTTGCCTACCGATGATAAACTGCAAGAAAGTTCGACACTATCGCGTTTGATCTACGGTCTATCTTCAGCTTACTTACTCACTGGATGCGAAAGCTATTTATCTGCGGCGCGTGCGGGAGTTCAGTATCAAAGAGAAACTTTTCGCGGCTTAACGAGCGATGGCAAACATTGTTTTTGGGCATCTGGGAAGCGCAAGACAGACTACAGCTATCAACTGTACATGACTTCGCAAAATGGTGACGATCTCAACACAATTCCGCTCTACGAACAAATATATGCCTTAGCTGGATTAGCTCAATACTATCGAATTACCCTCGACTGGGAAGTACTGGATGATATTCAGCGAACAATTCGCACCTTTAACGATTACTATCTAGACCTTGAATCGAAATATGGGGAGAATGCTTTTGGAGATTACTTCTCACACCTCGATTATGCAACTCTAAGTTGGGATAATGAGGCGTTAGGTGATAACAAAGCGAGGAAGAATTGGAATTCCATCGGCGACCATATTCCAGCTTATTTGGTCAATCTCATGTTAGCTCTTGAGCCATTGCCGAGAACTTGTGGCAACTTTGAAGAACTTCAGAAGTTTTTAAATATCTGCAAAAAGATTCTCCACACAACCAGTACGATTATCATCGAGCAGTTTCCCGATCCAGATTCGAGCGTGCCATTTGTGAACGAAAGATTTTTCCGCAACTGGCAACCAGACCAATCTTGGCGCTGGCAGCAAAATCGTGCCGTGATCGGACACAATCTCAAGATTGCCTGGAACCTGACTCGCGTTGCCAATTACTACTACTTTACGGCTGATAAATCCATAGCTGACAACCCGGAAGCAGCAGAGCCAACAAAACAGTTTGCCGATAAGTTGATGAAGCTAGCTGATAAATTAGGTTCGACAATGGCTGAGATTGGTGTCGATCTATTCCGAGGCGGAATTTTTGATACCGTAGAGCGCCATCCTAGCAACGGATTCTCGCTAGAATTCCCTTGGAGCAACACAAAAGACTTTTGGCAACAAGAACAAGCTCTCCTCGCTTACTTAATTCTGCATGGTTGCAGTAATGAGGATGAGACGCAAAAGCAAAAGTATCTGGAACTTGCTCAAGAGACAGCCGCTTTCTGGAATTTATTCTTCCTCGATCAAGACAGCAAAGGAATCTTTTTCCGAGTCACCGAAAGTGGAATGCCTGTAATTCAAGGTGGTTATGGAAATAAAGGCGGACATGCAATCTCTGGCTATCATGCCTTCGAGCTAAATTATTTAGCTCACATCTATATGAGTTCTTACGTCACGAAACAACCTTTCTGCCTTTACTTCAAACCGAATAAAAATTGTCGGCAGCGCTCTATTAATGTCTTACCTGATTTTGTCAGACCTAATAGCTTGCAAGTTAGCCGCATCAGCATTGATGGTAGCGATCGCGATGATATCGATCCCGATAACTTCCGAATTAATCTGAGCGAAAAAGAATTTCAACTCGGTTCGGAAGCAGAAATTATTGTACAGCTAAAGCCTTTAAGCGCGTAGGAGCAAACACATGACCGCGAGAATGCTTGAAGGCAAGAAAATCGCTGTACTGGTTGAAACTGAGTACATTCCTTATGAGATTGAAGCATATCAAACACGCTTTGCCGAACTAGGTGCAACCGTCGATCTCATGTCTCGGCTGTGGGGAAATCAGAGCGTTCGCTTTGCCGCTGATGTCGATAGCGTAGAAGTAGCAGACCAGATTAACAGGCAAGAAACATCCCTCGCAACACTAGAAGTCAACATCGACTTTCAAAACGTAGATCTGAACGAATACGCAGCTGTCATCATGGCTGCAAATTACACCAGCGTCCGCCTGCGCTACTTTCAACCCCCACAAGGACAACAAATCAGTCCAGAACAGACTCGCACTGCTCCAGCAGTCCAATTCTTTGCTAAAGCAATGGCGAATCCCCAAATTATCAAAGGGTTGCTGTGCCACGGCTTATGGTTGCTTACGCCAATGCCAGAGTTACTGAAAGGACGACGAGTGATTTGTCACGAAGTTGTCTTAGCAGACATCACGAATGCAGGTGCAATTTACGTACCACCCCCTCCTAATTCCGAGCCAAACGACCCCAAAAATATTGTGGTTGACGGCGACATGGTGACGGGACGAGCAGGACATGATGTCAACGCATTTATCGATGCGATCGCGACTCAAATCAAGCAGAATTCGGAATACCCCTGCGGGGAAGCAAGCTACGGAATTCGGAATTCGGAATTAACTACGCACTAATGTGCGGGCGGGTTTACCTAACAAATAACTTGTGTGGTACAGAAATCTAGGAACAAACTCGCCCCTACAACCAATTACCAATTACCAATTATCAATTACCAATTTAGAGGTTCCAATGACTAGAAAGATTTTGATTATTCTATCGGAATGGGGTTACTGGGGCGAAGAATTGATCGGTCCCCTAGAAACCTTCGATGCTGCTGGGTATCAAGTGGACTTTGCAACGCCAACAGGCAAAAGACCTGTAGCCCTCACCCCTAGCATGGATGCTACATTCGTCGATCCGCCTTTAGGTCGCCCTGTCGTTTCTCAAGAAATGGCAGAGAAAGTTCGCGCTATGGACGACCCCAATAACCCCCGCTTAAATAATCCAATCAGCTTGAGAGATTGGCTACCTGAAAGACCTTATTGGAGTTCTCCTAAATTTCTGCGGGAAATGGAAGCCTACTACCGCAGACTTGAGGAAATCCGCGCCAAAGATTTAAGTCAATACGATTCGATGTTAATCGTTGGTGGTAGCGGTCCTCTGGTGGATTTAGTCAACAACCAAAGAGTCCACGATTTAATCCTCAACTTCTATCAAATGGATAAGCCCATTGCTGCCGAATGTTATGGCGTTCCCTGCCTTGCCTTTGCCCGCGACATCAACGATCGCAAAAGCATTATCTGGGGCAAGCACGTTACAGGTCATTGTTTGGAATATGACTACAAAGACGGTACGGGATTTATGGGAACGAACGTCAATCCTAACTTAGGTGATATTAACTTCGGTCCTCCGTTCTATCCACTAGAGTACATTCTGCGCGATGCTACGGGACCAGAAGGGCAATTCCACGGTAACGTCGGGCATGAAGTTTCAGTCATTGTCGATTACCCCTTCGTCACAGGTCGTTCCACCCCAGACTCCTATGCAACTGGTCAGCGGTTGGTAGAGGTTTTGGAAAAGGGATTGAGACGGTACGGCTGGTAGTGGAAGAGGACAAGGGAGACAAGGGAGACAAGGGAGACAAGGGAGACAAGGGAGACAAGGGAGAAATTACAGGTTACTGGTCACTGCTCCCTACTCCCTGCTCCCTGCTCCCTCTCTAAAAGGAAAAAATCATGGAAAAAAGAAACGGTAGATTTGCAATTATCGAGCAATTACTTGCTGATGGTATCCGCTACATGTTCGGCAACCCCGGTACATCTGAAGAGGGGTTTCTCGATGCACTCAGCGATTATTATCCAGAATTTGAATACATTCTTGCCTTACAAGAAACGATCGCGGTAGCGGCTGCTGATGGCTACGCTCGCTCTACTAAAAAGCCTACTGTCGTGCAACTGCATAGTGGCGTTGGTCTGGGTAATGGGATCGGAATGTTGTATCAAGCAATGCGCGGTCATGCGCCGCTAGTGGTACTGGCGGGTGAATCTGGCATCCAATACGATGCGATGGATGCGCAGATGGCAGCAGACTTAGTAAGTATGGCAAAGCCTGTCACTAAATGGGCAACTAGGGTCGTTCATCCGAGTTCGCTGCTGCGGGTATTGCGTCGAGCGATCAAAATTGCCGCTACGCCACCGATGGGTCCGGTTTTTGTCTCTCTGCCAATGGATGTGTTGGATGCGCCAAATGAGGAAGAAGTCGTTCCCACCTCGATCCCCATTACGCGAGTTGCTCCCGAACCGGAGGCGATCGCCAAAGCTGCGTCAATGCTGGCTACAGCATCCAAACCACTGATTATCGTGGGCGATGGTATAGCTTATTCCGACGCTCAGGCAGAATTAACCCGCGTCGCCGAATTAACTGGCGCTCAAGTCTGGGGTTCGGATTCATCGGAACCAAATATGAGTGCAACCCATCCGTTGTTTGGTGGCTTGCTAGGTCATATGTTTGGCGAAGTCAGCAGTCGCATTACATCTCAAGCCGATGTCGTGCTGATCTGCGGTACATATGTTTTCCCCGAAGTCTTTCCTGCATTATCCGGTGCGTTTGCACCTAATACAAAAATCATTCATATCGATCTGAATGCTTACGAAATTGCTAAAAATTTCCCTGTAGATCTCGGTATAGTCAGCGATCCGAAAATGACCCTTGCTAAATTGGGTGCTGAATTAGAAAAAATAATGACTGCCGAGCAAAAGCGGCTAGTCGGTCAAAGAATTGCCCAAATTGCTGAAACGAAAAAGCAGCACATGACGGAACAGTTTGAAGCTGACAAAGCTGTGCATGACATAGTACCTCTGCATTTATCACAGTTTGCTGAGGAACTCGCCAGACATTTACCACCAAACGCGATCGTCTTCGATGAGGCTATTACTCATTCTGAAGAGCTGTGTCGCTACATTCCACCAACGACGCTGGGGCATTATTTTCAGACGCGGGGTGGTTCTTTAGGTGTGGGTATTCCTGGTGCAATTGGGATTAAGCTTGCCCATCCCGACAAAACGGCGATCGGTTTTTCGGGTGATGGTGGCGCAATGTACACGATCCAAGCATTGTGGACGGCTGCTCACCACAATATCGACGCTAAATTTGTCATTTGCAACAATCGCAGCTATCGCATTCTAAAGTTGAATATTTTGCAGTATTGGCAAGAACAGCAGCTTCCGCAAGCCGAATTTCCTGCATCTTTCGATTTATGTCATCCCGATCTGCGGTTTGACGAGCTAGCACGGGCGATGGGAGTACAAGCCGTGCGCGTGGAAACACCAGAGCAGATCAAACCCGCGATCGCTCAAGCTCTGTTCCACAACGGTCCTTTCCTGATCGATCTTGTCATTAGTAATGAAGTCCCAGGAGCGATCGGCTAGGGAGAAGAGAGCTGGGGGAGCAATTCAAAATTCAAAATTCAAAATTCAAAATTAATTCTGAATTCTCCCCATCACACCCCACACCCTACACCCCGCACCCTTTCTTCACCATGATTCACCAATTAATATTTGCCCATCCCAGACCAGGGATGAGTGAGAAAGATTTTCAAGACTATTGGGTTAACATTCATGCGGTAAATTATGCCAGCAAAATTCCTCAAATTAGAAGATATTTAATCGATCTCAGAATTCCTTTTGGAGCCGAGCCAGTAGATCCGCTTTTTAGTGGTGTTGCTGAAATTTGGTTAGAAAATGAAGCAGAACAAATTGCTTCGCTTCAGTCTAAAGAGTTTATCGAAGGAGCGCGGCGAGATGAACCAAACTGGGCAGCATTTTGGCGGACGGTTGGGCTAGATACTACAGCTCACGTTTTAATGGAAGGCGAACCGTTACAAAGAGATTCTAAGCGCATCAAGCTTTTGATTATGGTGAAGCGAAAAGCTGGAATGCCATTAGCAGAGTTTCGCCAAACTATGTTGCACGGTCATGCTGCTAAAGTTATGAAAATTCCAGGTTTGCAACGCTATCTTCAATGCCACGTTCGCGATAGTTTTTATGCGATCGGTGAGTCTATTCTCGACTGTGTATCGCAACTTTGGTTTGACGATCTATCTTCTCTTGAGAAAGCTTTGAATTCGCCAGAATATGAAAATCTAATTCTACCGGAATTTGGGCATCTTTTTGAAACTAATTACGTTCATAGTATGGTGACCGCTGAAAACTGGATTATTGGTCCGGATTTTCGTTAAAGGAAATTTGATTTATGTCGAAAGCAAGTGTAATTGATTTTTTTAGAGTTTGTCATAGCAATACAAAATTGCTAGAAAAATTCGAGCAAAAGAACTTACCCGAAGTTATTTTTCACGCTAAAAGTTTGGGCTATAGCTTTAATGATGAAGAATTAGCTGAGGTCATCGGAAGCATGGAAGCTCAGATTATTATCGAGAGAATGGGTGAAGCGATCGGCGCTAATAGTAGTTTATGGCGGAAAATGTGGGGCAAGTCTCGCCTGCAATATGTAGTTGAAGAATTATTTCAGGCTTTTTCTGAGGCAGAACTAAAACAGTTTCTTAACTAAGTTTTTAAACTCGTCAAAATCCTATGGCAAGAATAGAAGTCGTTAATTTTTTACAAAAACTCGTCCACCAGTCTGAATTGCAAACCAAATTAAAAACTCTTCCTAAACTAGAAGTTTTGGCATATGCAGCGCAAGCAGGCTATAAGTTCACCGAGCAAGAATTCGACGATACTGTTTGGGGACTTGAGATTTATTTAGCAAATAAATTAGGGGAAAATTTCGATTTGACATTTAGTTTGTGGGAAACAATGTGGGGCAAATACTATCTGGAATATCTCGCTGCCAATGTCATTGATAGTTTATCCCAAAAAGAGATTGATGAGTTTCTAAACCAGTAAAAAAGGTGGACTAGTCAATGAATTTTGAACGTACATTTGATTACATTATTGTAGGTGCTGGCGCGGCTGGTTGTGTCATTGCCTACCGACTGATGAAAAATCTGGGTTGTAGTGTTTTGTTACTAGAAGCAGGCAGTCCAGATAACAACCCAGCCATCCACAACACAGATATGCAGTCGATGACTTCTCTGTGGGGTTCTAATGCAGATTGGGGTTACTCAACCGAACCAGAACCAGGTTTAGGCGATCGCCAAATCTCCATCGCGCAAGGCAAAGTTTTGGGTGGCGGAACCTCAATCAATGCCATGATGTACATTCGGGGCAATCGTCGCGACTACGATCGCTGGAAATATTTAGGCAACGAAGGTTGGAGCTACCAAGAAATCTTACCCTATTTCAAGAAATCGGAAGATTATGAAGGGGGAGCCTCGGAATATCGAGGTGTAGGGGGACCTTTACACGTCATTAACTATCGCAATCCCGCACCTGTATCCCAGGCTTTCGTGTCAGCAGCGATGGAATTGGGTTATGGGGGTAATGACTGGGACTGCAACGGCGCACAACAGGAAAACGGCGCATTTTTCTATCAATCGACTCGCACGCAAGATGATCGGCGTTGCAGTACGGCTGTTGCTTTTCTCAGACCAATTCTCGGACATCCCAATTTTGCGGTAGAAGTTAACGCGCAAGTCACCCGACTTTTATTTGCTAAACAGCGAGTTATTGGCTTGGAATATCTGCAAGACGGCAAAATTCACCAAGTTAAAGCCGAAGCGGAAGTAATTCTTAGTTGTGGTGCATTTGAATCTCCGAAATTATTAATGCTTTCCGGTATTGGAGCCGCCGAACATTTGCAAGCTCATAGTATTCCCCTTGTAGTTGACTTACCTGGAGTTGGCAAAAATCTGCAAGATCATTTGTTATTTGGAGTTGGATATAGCTGCAAGCAAGAACAACCCGTACCTAATCTGCTTTCCGAAGCAGGTTTATTTACTTACACCAGCAGCGACATCGATCGCAGTACGAACTCACCCGATTTGCAATTCTTTTTTGGACCCGTACAATTTTTAGAACCTCAGTATCGAGTTGATAGTCCTGGCTTTACTTTCGCACCAATTTTAGTGCAGCCGCAAAGTCGAGGAACTGTTTCTTTAAGATCTAACAATCCTCAAGATTTAGCTGTTTTGCGTCCTAATTACTTACAATCTGAAGCCGATCTTGAGGTGTTAATTCGAGGAATTGAATTATCGAGAGAATTAGTTAATACTCGCGCTTTTGATGAATTTCGCGGTGAAGAATTAGCCCCAGGAATTTCTGTCACCAGCAAAGCAGAATTAAGCACCTATATTCGACAAGTTGCTTCTACTGTCTGGCATCCAGTTGGGACTTGCAAAATGGGAAGCGATCGCGATGCTGTTGTTAATTCTCGACTGCAAGTCTATGGAGTAGAAGGACTGCGGGTTGCAGATGCTTCGATTATGCCCACAATTACGAGCGGAAATACGAATGCTCCTACCATCGCTATTGGTGAAAAAGCAGCCGATTTAATTATTGCCACTCGGTAGTTTAGCAAAACTAAAAACAAAAATTAATGAATGGGGGGCGATCGTGACAGAAACTTTTGATTATATTATTGTCGGTTCGGGTGCGGCAGGTGCAACCGTTGCCTATCGTTTGAGCGAAGTTGCTGATGCCAAAGTCTTAATTTTGGAAGCTGGCGGAACTCAAAATTGGGAAGCCATTGACGTTCCCTATCGCTGGAATGAATTGTTATTGACCGAAATCGATTGGGCTTACATGAGCGTTCCCCAGTCAGGATTAGCTAACAGACAAATCTATTCTGCGGCTGGCAAATTGATCGGCGGAACTTCCAATATTTATCACATGATTCATACCAGAGGTAAAGCCGCCGATTTTGATGATTGGGCTTACAATGGTTGTGCTGGCTGGTCTTTCAAAGACGTGCTGCCCTATTTTCAAAAACTCGAAAATCAGGAAGACGACACCAACCCTACTGCGGGTAAAGGTGGTCCAATTAATATCATTGATGCCAAATACGAAGGCAATCCAGCTTCACAAACTTTCATCGATGCCTGTGTAGAACTAGGATATCCTTACGTCAAAGATTTTAATGCCGAGGATTTTGGTGTTGGTTGGCATCACGTCGATATTAAAAATGGTAAACGTGCTGGAGTCAGAACTGCCTATTTAGAACCAGCTTTAGCTCGTCCTAACGTTACTTTAAGCAGCAATTCCCAAGCAACAAAACTATTAATAGAAAACAATCGTTGTGTAGGGGTTGAATATCAGCAAGACGGAGTTTTAAAGACTGTCAGAGCCGATCGCGAAGTGATTATTTGTGCGGGTGCAATTCAATCGCCAAAATTATTGCTACTTTCAGGTATTGGTAATCCCGAACAACTGCAACAATTCAACATACCTACTGTAGTCGATTTACCAGGTGTAGGAGAAAATTTTCACGACCATCCGCTGATTATCGGACCTATGGGCATGATGTCCGCACCAGGAGCCGATCCCAAAGGCAACATGACCGAAGTTGCCTTATTTTGGAAATCTGAACCGTCGATGCTGGTTCCCGATTTAGAAATTTGTTTGGTGCATCGCGCCCCATTTGGCGAATCATTTTTCGGTAACGTCATCCAACGCCTGCAAACAAATCAACCAATTGCGCCAGTCAGCCAGTTAGTCGATCCGAGAATCATTTTGGCGCTACCTGGTTTAGTGCGTCCGCTATCGCGTGGCTGGGTGCGTTTGGCAAGTAGCGATCCGATGGCTAATCCGCTGATTAACGCCAATTATGGCGCAGAAACATCGGACATCGATCGCATGGTCGAGATGGTAAAAATAGCCCGTCAGATTTATCAAACTCAAGCCTTTACTAAGTTAGGTTTGACAGAAATCAATCCAGGTCCAGAAGTCAACACTGAAGCAGCACTCAGAGATTGGGTAATTAACAATGTCGGTTCCTACTACCACTACGTAGGATCTTGCAAAATGGGTGTCGATCGCATGGCAGTTGTAGACACGCAACTAAAAGTCTACGGCGTGGAAGGATTGCGCGTCGCTGATGCTTCCATCATGCCTGCCATCCCCTCATCCAACCCTCATACAACAATCGTCGCGATCGGCGAAAGAGTCGCAGATTTTATTAAACAACAGAGGTAAATATGCCAGAACAATCACAAACAGAAATTTTCGATTTAGGTGACTTCCAACTATCAACTGGATTCATCCTTTCTAACGCCAAACTAGCGTATAAAACCCACGGTAAATTAAACGCAGCCAAAGACAATGCGATTCTGTTTCCACATTTTTTGGGCGGAGCGCCAGAAGCTCTAGAAATCTATATTGGCGAAGATCGTCCGCTCGACCCGCGCAAATACTTTATCATCTTACCTGGGTTATTAGGCAACGGTGTCTCTTCCTCGCCCAGCAACACAGCTCCACCATTCGATCGCGGAGCCTTCCCGCAAACTCATATTGCAGATGATGTTATCGCTCAGCATCGGCTCGTCACTGAAAAATTCGGCATCGACGAACTGTATTTAGTCCTCGGCTGGTCTGTTGGTGCGTTGCAAACTTATGAGTGGGCGGTTCGCTTTCCCCACATGGTCAAGCGTGCAGCTTCGATCGCGGGCGCTCCCAAGCCTTCTCCGTGGACTCTTTTGTGGTTGCGGACGGCAATTGAGGAGCCGATTTTATCCGATCCGGCATGGAATAACGGCTTCTACACCGATCCCCAAGCCGTACAAGCTGGATTGCGCCGTCAAGCACACGTCATGGCGCTGACACTACCACCGCTCGGCTTCTACCGTGAAGGCGAAGAAGTCTGGCGGACGATCGGCTTCGCTTCTATGGATGACTTCGTTTCTCGCTTTTGGGAAGCCTTTATGCTGCCCCAAGACCCCAACAATTTGGTGAATCAATCGCGCAAGACCCGCGCCGCAGACCCCAGTGCTGGTGGTGACTTGTCCGCCGCACTCAGCCGCATTAAAGCACAGATGTTTGTAGTTGCTTTCACTGGCGATCGCATGTTTCCGCCGGAAGAATGCCAGCGTGACGCTGAAAGGATTCCCAACGCTAAATACTGGGAAGTCAACAGCATCGGCGGACACTTGACCACATTCTCCCTGACCGAGCAAGACAGACAAGCAATGGATGATGTGCTGCGGCAAGTGCTAACAGCTTAGAAAGTGGGACAAGGGGGATAAG
>NZ_PYCI01000009.1:0-83791 GCF_003015105.1 Chroococcidiopsis sp. CCALA 051
ACTGATAACTGACAACTGACAACTGAAAATGTGGATGGGTATGATGGGAAGTTTTATCTGGTTGGTGACACAAGGTAGCCCACTACTTGCTGAAGCGGCAGAAGCAGAAGCAGAAGCAGGCGGGTTTGGTCTTAATTTTGATATTTTAGAAACAAACCTAATTAACCTGGCTATTCTTGTTGGCGTACTAGTATATTTTGGCAGCAAGGTAGTAGGAAAAACCTTGAGCGATCGCCGCGAGCGCATAGAAACAGAAATTGTAGCGGCAGAAAACCGCGCTAAAGAAGCAGCAGCAGCACTGCAAAAACAGCAGCAAAGATTGACAGAAGCTCAAGCGGAAGCCGAAAGAATTCGCCAAAGCGCGACAACGAACGCTCAACAAGCCAAAGAGCAAATCTTGGCTCAGGTGGGAATAGATATTCAACGCTTAAAAGAGACAGCAACTCAAGATTTAAATACGGCAAGAGAACGAGCGATCGCTCAACTGCGAGCTTCTGTAGTTGCAATGGCTTTACAAAAGGTAGAATCCCAATTGGAATCGGGATTAGACGAAAATATCCAACAACAAACAATCGATCGCAGCATAGCACTACTAGGAGGCAGTAAATGAGCAGCAATGCCATGAACGAACAGGTAGTGCAGCCTTACGCCCAGGCATTGATGTCTGTGGCGCGTAGTAATAACCTCACGGAACAATTCGGCGAAGATGCCCGTACTTTAACGAATTTGTTGCGGGAATCAGAGCAATTTCGTAACTTTCTCGCTAACCCCTTCGTCAGCATCAGCGACAAGAAGGCAGTATTGGGGCGAGTTGTCGGCGATAATGTCAACCCCTACATGCGTAACTTCTTAATGCTGTTGGTAGACCGCCGCCGCATTATTTTGTTAGAAGGGATTTGTCAACAGTATCTCGCCCTCCTGCGGCAACTGAATCAAACTGTTTTAGCCGAAGTCACTTCAGCTGTCGAACTGACTGAAGAACAAAAGCAAGCTGTGCGGGATAAAGTCATTGCCATGACCAACGCCCGTCAGGTAGAACTAGAAACAAGAATCGACCAAAGCTTAATCGGTGGTGCGATCGTCAAAGTTGGTTCTCAAGTGATCGACGCTAGTATCAGAGGACAACTGCGCCGCCTTTCTTTACGACTTACTAGCGGCACTTAAAAAGGACGAAGAAAGAAGGACAAGGGAGACAAGGAGGACAAGGGGGAAAAATTCTCCCCCCTCTCCCTTGTCTCCCCCCTCTCCCTTGTCTTCACCACTCCCGATTCCCAAAATTCCTTAACACAAACTCACCATGATCAGTATCAGACCTGACGAAATCAGCAGTATTATTCAGCAGCAAATCGAGCAATACGACCAAGAAGTTAAAGTTGCTAACGTTGGTACGGTATTGCAAGTAGGAGATGGTATCGCCCGGATCTATGGCTTAGAAAAAGCTATGGCTGGCGAACTCTTAGAATTTGAAGATGGAACCGTTGGTATCGCCCTGAACCTAGAAGAAGACAACGTAGGTGCGGTATTGATGGGTGAAGGTCGCGACATCCAAGAAGGCAGTTCCGTTACCGCTACAGGTAAAATTGCCCAGGTTCCAGTTGGAGAAGCCACAATCGGACGTGTTGTGGATGCTCTCGGTCGTCCGATTGATGGTAAGGGAGACATAAACACCTCAGAATTCCGTTTGATCGAGTCTGGCGCACCTGGTATCGTAGCGCGGCGTTCGGTATACGAACCAATGCAAACAGGAATTACCGCGATCGATGCAATGATTCCTGTAGGTAGAGGACAGCGGGAATTAATTATCGGTGACAGACAAACAGGTAAAACCGCGATCGCCATTGACACGATCATCAACCAGAAAACCGAAGATGTAATCTGTGTATACGTCGCGATCGGACAAAAAGCTTCCACCGTTGCTAACGTAGTCCAGACCTTACAAGAGAAGGGCGCAATGGACTACACCATTGTCGTTGCAGCTAACGCCAGCGACTCTGCTACCCTCCAGTACCTCGCGCCATACACGGGGGCAGCATTGGCAGAGTACTTCATGTACAAAGGCAAGGCAACTCTAATCATTTACGATGACTTGTCCAAGCAAGCTGCTGCTTATCGCCAAATGTCCTTGTTGCTACGTCGTCCACCAGGACGGGAAGCATACCCTGGAGACGTATTCTACCTCCACTCCCGCTTGTTGGAACGTGCGGCAAAACTTAGCACCGAACTAGGTGAAGGCAGCATGACAGCCCTACCAATTATCGAAACCCAAGCAGGGGACGTATCGGCTTACATTCCTACCAACGTAATTTCCATTACCGACGGTCAAATCTTCTTAACTTCCGACTTGTTCAACGCTGGTATTCGTCCGGCAATTAACCCTGGTATTTCCGTATCGCGGGTAGGTTCGGCAGCTCAAACCAAGGCAATGAAAAAAGTTGCTGGTAAGCTGAAATTGGAGTTGGCACAATTTGACGAATTGCAAGCTTTCTCGCAATTTGCCTCCGACTTGGATAAAGCCACCCAAGACCAGTTGGCACGGGGTCAGCGTTTGCGGGAGTTGTTGAAACAGCCACAAAATTCGCCACTATCGGTATTCGAGCAAGTTGCCATCCTCTACGCTGGGATTAACGGCTATATGGACGACATCGCCGTAGATAAAGTTACCACTTTCACCAAAGGACTGCGGGAATACCTGAAAACCAGTAAACCCAAGTATGGTGAAATCATCCGCAGCGAACGACAACTTACCGATGAAGCCGAAAAGTTGTTGAAAGAAGCAATTACCGAATACAAACAAACCTTCTTGGCAACTGCTTAGGTAATGGTTAATGGTTAATGGTTAATAGTTAATGGTTAATGGCAATTAACTATTAACTATTAACTATCAACGAATACCAACTACCAACTACCAATTACCAAAAGACGATGGCTAATCTCAAATTAATCCGCGATCGCATTCAGTCGGTCAAAAATACGAAAAAAATTACAGAAGCGATGCGTTTGGTGGCAGCGGCTAGGGTGCGTCGCGCTCAAGAACAAGTACTTTCTACTCGTCCGTTTGCCGATCGCTTGGCACAAGTACTGTATAATCTACAAACTCGCTTGCAGTTTGAAGATGTCAACCTACCGCTATTCAAAAAACGAGACATTCGCTCCATTGGTTTGCTGGTAATTACAGGCGATCGCGGTTTGTGCGGTGCTTATAATACCAACGTGATTAAACGGGCAGAAAACCGCGCCAAAGAACTTCAAGCTGAAGGCTTGGAATACAAATACATCCTTGTCGGACGCAAAGCCATCCAGTATTTTCAACGCCGCAACCAACCCATTGATGCAACGTATACGGGTTTAGAGCAAATTCCTACAGCGGCAGAAGCTTCTAATATTGCTGACGAGTTGCTTTCCCTGTTTTTGTCGGAAAGCGTAGACAGAGTGGAGTTAATCTATACCAAATTCGTCTCGTTAGTTAGTTCTCGCCCAGTGGTACAAACTCTGCTACCATTAGATGCTCAAGGTTTTGAAGCTGCAGACGATGAAGTTTTTCGGCTGACTACCCGTGGTGGTGAATTTGAAGTGGAAAGACAGAAAGTTTCTGCCACTGCACGGAGTTTTCCCAAGGATATGCTATTTGAGCAAGATCCCGTACAAATTCTCGATGCTCTGTTGCCTTTGTACCTGAATAACCAACTATTGCGTGCATTACAAGAATCTGCTGCTAGCGAACTGGCAGCACGTATGACAGCCATGAACAACGCTAGCGACAACGCTAGCGAATTGATTAATACCCTTACGCTGTCTTACAACAAAGCACGGCAAGCCGCCATTACCCAGGAAATTCTGGAAGTTGTCGGCGGTGCGGAAGCTTTGAAATAAGATTTCCCCAACCCCCCTTAACAAGGGGGATAGGGGGGATCCTCTGTATCTGCCTGCCAAAATCTCCACGACGAATTATAATGAGATAAGAAGCACATGGGGCTTTCAAGGTTTCGACAGGTTGGCGAAAGCTGCTCTGTGATACAGGTCGAGAGTGAGTCTCCTCTCGTAAATCAAAGGCTCAAAAAAACGTAACTGCGAACAACATCGTTCCTTTTGCTCGTAAGGCTGCTCCTGTAGCTGCCTAATAATCTCTCAAAGATTCGAGCGCTTGTAGTTTGACTCCGTTAAGGACTACAGGCAAACCCCAACGGATGCTCTAGCAAGGTTTCTTCGATTTACTTGCTAGCTAAGACTTAATCGAAGCATCCTACGTGCGGGATAATGCACGATCCCCGCCTTGAGGGTCAAAAAGGCTAAGCCTGTGAACGAGTGGGGGGTTAATACCCAATTTGGACACGGGTTCGATTCCCGTAAGCTCCACTTAAAAACCAAAACTGAGTTACCCACCTTGATGTTAAATTCCGGGTGGGTAATTTTTTGGCGTAACCATAGATATAATAGCAATTCTCGATTGCGTGCGTGACATTTGTAGGGGCGCACAGAGAAAGCGCCCCTACAGAGCGTGTGTTTTACCCAATTGAAAACCGCTATAAAATGTTGGTGCGATCGCCACCGCAATAATACAGATTTTTCCCAACAGCGTCTTAAATTATTTCCGCAATCTTCACCAAGAAGATTAGCTGTTGCTTGTGCCAATGTTAATCTAGCAGACTTGCGAGCGGTCTTGACTAGTACTGCTAATTGTACTGGGTTCGTCAGCTATGAGAACTTGTCTGAAGTTTACTGTATTATTTCGCGTCTGAGAATTTCTATGAATTTCCAATTTAACTTGTTAAAGTTTCCACTGTGGCAATATTTGACTCAGCCTATATTTGATGCCAATACGAAATTAGTTCTCAATCCTCAACAGTTTGAGGCGCAACATAGAGTCCAGCTTTTAGAGCGTTGCTGGTGTAAAGAGTACGACTCGAAGGATAGTTTTTTTAATAAGTAGGACGGGTGTAAAACCGTATAATCCTAAAGTTTAGTAAGCGGGTGATGGGACTCGAACCCACGACATCGACCTTGGGAAGGTAGCGTTCTACCACTGAACTACACCCGCAACTTAGCGTTTGAACACATACATATCTGTATATCGTACTCAAAAAATACTCAATGGGCAAGAAGAAAAGAAGTCCAAGAGGCGGTGTACATATGGAAGCTGTCGGGAATTCGCTGAGAATCAGATTTATGGCAACCGCTGGTGGAAAACAAATATGCTTTCACCCATGAGATTTCCAATTTTTCACTACCTTCATGCATTCCTTTATTGCCTTTAGGTGTTCCTGATTTTCCTTAACATGTTCCTGCGAAGCTTTGATAAACTCCTCTTTTGAGTTTTCATTGTGCTTCCGAGCCGCTTGGGAGTGTTTCAGTGAAGCATCAGCGTGTTTTTGCGCAGCCTTACCGTATTTTTCGATTAGCTCTCCATGCGTACTCTGTGGCTCTCCAAGCTTTTGTAAGAGCTTTCCAGTTTCCTTAGTATACTTAGCCTGTTTCTGTGAGGCTATGGCGTGTTCCTCAGCCGCCAATGCATTCTCTTCTGACACCCCAGACATAATTTACCTACAGATAACTAAGTTTGTCTAGTGTAGCCCTAGTGTCTGCTTCTGCTCATCCGGCAATCGGCTGATTATTTGATATGTACTAATAAAATTCCCACCAACTAGCGTTGCGGTAGGAACGGCTGGTAGGAAGGACATGAAAAACCTATATTGTTGCCTTATCCAATATTGATTTACTAATATGCAGTTTTCATTAACCAATAGGCTGAACTATTTGTCATAAGTGGTTGTTAATTAGAACACATACTAATCCTTACAGTATGTACTCTATTGCCTAGTTTTTACTGGAGAGATAGTAACGAATAATGTTTTCTAACTCATCAATGCTGTAAGGCTTGGTAACGCATTCTAGACAACCCTTGGAGATTCAAAAAGAGATTATCTGCTCGCTGCTGAGACTAGTCCTGTGTTATGCTGCTGACGAAAGAAAATCTTGGTCAGAATTGGGGCTGCCAAATTATGGGTGCAGCGATCGCCCGTCATGTCATAACTGTATTAACAGCTAGCAGCTTGTTTGTCGCTCAACCAACATCAGCAATCCCTGCGAGCGAATACCGTGCCTTGGGATTATCCTATCGTGCAGCGGCAAAATATCCAGAAGCGATCGCGGCTTTGCAAAAGTCTGTAGAACTCGAACCGCAAAATCTCTCTGGACGAGTTTTGTTAGGCTGGACGCAACACCTAGCCGGACAAAAAGAAGCGGCGGCTGAGTCTTTAATTCAAGTTTTATATCGCGATCCGAATTCTATTCCAGCTCTCAACGCTTTGGGAATTGTTTATTTAGTCAGTGGTAAATTGAATGCTGCTGTATTCGTTCACGCATGGGCAGCAATTTTACAACCAAAAAATGAGATTGCCTATTACAATCTCAGCTTAGCTTTTGAGCGATTGCAGTCCTACGAACCTGCAATTAGTGCGGCAAAACGCGCCGCCCAGCTAGAACCAACCAACCCTCATCCTTTAGTTGCTCTCAGTCTCGCCCATTGGCAGAAGGGCGAGCGCGCTGCGGCTGAAGCTGCTTATCGACAAGCGTACAACCTAGATGCACGGTATGGCGATCGCATTTTTCTCAACCATCTCCTGCAAGCTGGGTTCAGCCAGTCGCAGATTGAGATGACAAAACACATTTTAGCCGCAACTTTTCCCTAACTCTCACTCGAAATGTAGTTTTTTAACAAGGTTTAAACAAAAAATAAATAAAATTTGCTTGCATAAATAATTAATATTGATTAACTGTTCTTGAACTTACAAGAATACTGTTATATACGAAACTATAGCAATCTTAGATGGCTCGTGAAATCGATTGTCCGTATAGAGACGTTACATGTAACGTCTCTATACGGGAAACGTTCACACATCAATTTGAATTGCTATATAACCATTACTAAAATCTTTTTATGATGGATAATTCGTATCCCTTCGAGGACAATCAACTTATAGAAGAATTAGCTAGAAATCTCAATTTGGCAACACCAGAATATTCAGCATTGCCAGAAGCAGAGAAAACAATAGATCGGCGGGCGATTGAAGATGTATTTAACCTACTGCTAAGATATATCATTCTGAAACAAGAAATATACATTTCTACATCGAATTTATCCAATCGACAACAAATCACAACTATCTTCGATCGCCTTGCTCCGACAATTTGGATGAAGCTATCTATAATTGGAGCGAGTTTTTTTATTTCGGCTGCTATTGGATTAGGTTTGTTCAATCCAACAGCAACAGCACCTATCAGAATATATATTTATCTTTTTGGTTTTTTTGGCTTATTGTTTGCTATCCTTTGGGAAGTTAGATGGTTAAGACAGTTATCGAGTCAACAGGTAATTCGCAACCCAAAAGAAATAGCCTGTTTGGATTTTGAAGTAACTAGAGCGCAAGCGATTGGCTATGAATTAGATTTAGTCGATAAAATTATTAAAACGGCAAATTTCAGCAAACAAGCGCTCCAGTATGTTGAAAATAAAATTCACTCCGAACTATCATTTCAGACGCAACAGGTAAATCTAGCACATAAAATTATTAAAATAGCTGCAATTTTTATTGTTCTAAGCTTAGTTTATACTTCTATGCCCTTGCAGCTTTTACTAAACTCAATTTTGTTAAATAACCTAGCAATTCTCAACTCTATCGTGGCAGTTATAGCCGTATTGGGTGCAGGTGTAATTCTATTTGTAGAATGGGTAGAAGACACAGCGCTCCAGGGAAAAATTACTAGCTATAAAATTTGTGAGAATATATTAAAACAAGCGCGAGTGCTGTTAGAAGATTGATTTGGCTGTCATGCAGAAATCGGCAGTTGGAAGTTGGAATTCAGCAGATAATATTTACCTCTCACCAACTACCAACAACCAATTACCAACAACCAATTACCAATTACCAATTACCAATTACCACCCTCATTTCTCCACTCCTGAATGCCCTACAAGATCGCCCACAGGTTCAAATCGCCCGCCTAAGTATTTTGCTAAAAATTCCTCGGCTTTAGCATAGAAATGCAAGCGATTTTCGGGACGGGCAAAACCATGTCCCTCATCTGCGTACAGCAGATATTCAACTGGTCGATTGGATTGCCGCATTGCTGCCACAATTTGTTCGCTTTCTGCTTGTTTTACCCTCGGATCGTTAGCTCCCTGTCCAATTAACAAAGGTTTTTGGATGCGATCGCAGTAAAATAAGGGCGATCGCGATTTGAGAAATTCTGGTTCCGTCTCTAAATTTCCCAAACGATGAGCAAACATAGCTTTCATCGGTTCCCAGTAAGGCGGAATACTCTGCATCAGCGTAATTAAATTGCTGGGACCGACGATATCAACTCCAGCTGCAAATACCTCTGGCGTGAAAGTTAACCCCGCTAGCGCCGCATAGCCACCGTAGGAACCACCCATAATCGCTACTTTTTGAGGGTCAGAAATACCTTGTTCTACTAACCAATTGACTGCATCGATCAGATCGTCGTGCATCTTTGCGCCCCATTCGCGGTTTCCCGCATTCAGAAACGCCTTACCGTAGCCAGTAGAACCGCGAAAATTGACTTGCAATACCGCATAACCTCGGTTCGCCAGCCATTGCACTTCTGGATCGTAACCCCAAGTATCCCGCACCCAAGGACCTCCATGCACTAGAAGAATTGTTGGTAAGTTCTTAGCTGCAATTCCTACAGGTGTTGTGAGATAGCCGTGAATTGTTAACCCATCTCTTGTAGGGTAGGAGACAGGTTGCATGGTTGCTAATTGCAACTCTTCGAGTTTGGGTTGGTTGCTAAAAAGTAAAGTGCTACTTTTGGTCGTGCGATCGTATGTGTAGTAGTAAACTGGTCCATTGTCAGTGATGTAAGCCACTAACCAAGTTCGATCTGCCAAGTCACGGCTAGTAATGTTGTATTCTCCAGGGCGGACTTGGGCAATTACCTCTAGATCGTCAGCTATACTGCGATCGAGAATTTGCCACTCTTGTTTGTCGCGGTAAAAAGAAACCGCTTGCAAAACACGATCGGTTGGGTGAACGATGACACTATCAACATCGTATTCTGGATCTTCAGCAATAACAGTCTCTTGACGAGTCGCTAAGTCTAGGGCGAGGAGGCGTTGGGCGTTAGCATCGTGACTGCCGACGATATACAAAGTTTTGTCATCAGCAGAAAAACTAACCGCGTAGCCTTCATCCTCAGAACTCCAGTGGCGTAAATTTTCCCAAGCTGCCTGTGGAGATTCGCGGTAAAGTAAGTCGTAACCACCGTCAGCCGTAGCCGCGATCGCAGCTTGAACTTGAAACTGAGTATTCACAGTCCAAGAGACAATGTTACCTGGGTTTTCCGTGTCAAACTCTACTGCCCCATTTTTGAGGTTAACGCGGTAAACATCGTGCTTGCTTAAATCTGGCAAATTTAACCCCACCAAAAATTCATGCGGGAAGTTATGGTCTAAGGCGAGGGGTTGCGCCTGTACCCCTTGAAACGGAGTCAGGTCGCGGACAATATTCGTATTGATATTGACTGCATAACAGTGCCAATTTTCATCACCATCGGCATCTTGAAGGTAAATTAGCTGTTCGCCATCAAACGTCCAGAAGTACATGCGGATACCCCGTTTTTTATCCTGGGTTAGTTGGCGATCGTCTTGTTGTCCTACACTACGCACCCACACTTGAAGGATATTGTTTTCATCTGGGGCAATATACGCCAAATACTTGCCATCTGGGGAGAGTTGAGGACGGGCGCGTTCTGGGTTGCCAAACAGAATTTCACGTGGAATTAATGGTGGTAGTTGAGTTTGAGGTTGACTAGCTGTTGTTGTCACCATACTTGCCTCCTGATAATTGCTCTTTTACGATTGTTACCGCAATTGAGCAGAAGCCGCAGGATGGTTAGGGAATGCGATCGGCGATCGCTATGATTTGTGTACGTCACCACTTAAAAGCGAAGCCAGCGATCGACAGCAATCCCCAGAAAACTAGTGCGCTGCCAATGCCAAACCAAAGCGACGGAATTTCTTGTAGAACTACAGATGCAAATAACACTGCAAACATTGGCTCTAGCAGTAATATTGCAGTTGCCAGTACGACTGGTAAACGCTGCGCCGCTACTGTGTAGCACAAAAATGGTAAAGCAGTGGAAAAAATTCCCAATCCTAATAATACGAGAATAACTTGTCGATCGATTTCGATTCCAATTGACGCTGGGAAGAGAACTGCGCACAAAAAAGATAAAATACTTCCTAGCAAACAGGTCAGAAAAACCACATTTATCGATTTTGGCGCAATGTTTTGCTGAGCAAATGCATTAAACCAAAGTGTATAAATTGCGATCGAACCAGCAGCACCTAATGCTAAAAGGTAGCCTGCTAGAGTTGCCCAAGAGACAGCGCGATCGGTAGATAGCTGAGGCAGCACGATCGCACTGGCTCCAGTCATAGCCAGCAGCATTCCAAAGCCCTCACTTCTTTTTACGTGTAAGCGCACGACATATTTGTAGGCAATAATAAACAAGGGTGAGGTTGTGAATAATAATGTCACTTCTCCTACAGGTGCTAGCTGAAATGCTGTCGTGCCTAAGACATAACCCCCAATAGCTGGCAAACTCAGCCACCAGATCGGTGAAGTGCGAAGGGAGCGAATCAGATCGTGTCGGACACTCGGCGCTAGAAAAAGTATCGGCAGCATTGCAACAGTGGCAACCAAAAAGCGACCTGCCAAAACTGCAAAAGCAGACCATCCTGGAAGCCAGCGGACAAATACACCTACCATACCCCAAGTAGCTGCGGCACATAGAGCCGCCATTAAGCCTTGGGTGTTTAGTGTGGGTTGAGTCATCTAGATTTCATAGCCCTGACTGTTCCCTGTTAATCAAAGATTTCAAGTAAATTCGGAAGTCTCAAACTGCATCTTTTATTTTTTCTTTAATGCCTTTTTCACCAATTCGGGAATTTGAGAAGGGCGTTCTGCAACTGGAACTTTTGCCACTTTGAAAGCTTCTAACTTGCTTTTTGCCGTACCGACATTATCTCCTCTGCCAACCACGGCTGCTAGCGTCCCGGTATGCCCCCAGTGTTTACCTGCTGGCGCATGACAGCCAGCAATGTAGGCAATAACTGGTTTATCGATCGCCTCGGCAATGTAACGCGCCGCAGCTTCTTCACTATTTCCCCCAGGTTCCCCGACTAAAACGATCGCTTCTGTAGTATCGTCTTCATCGAAAATTTGCAGCCATTGTAGAAAAGAAGAACCAATAATTGCATCACTGCCGATACTGACAGCAATTGACTGCCCTAACCCGGCTTTAGTCAATCCCAAGGCAATTTCGTAAGTCAGAGTCGTGCTGCGACTGACAATACCAATCGAACCTGGAGTATAAAATTCACTGGCATGGGTTCCCAAGAGTAATTTGCCTGGAATGATAATACCCGGACTGTTTGGTCCTACAATTATGGTTTCGTTTGCCTCTGCTTTACGCAACAAGCGCACCATATCCAAAGGAGGTACACCAGCAGAGATGATAATAATTTGTTTTATCCCAGAAGCGATCGCCTCTAAAGCAGCATCTAAAGCTTGATAGGGAGGGACGAAAATAATCGTCGTATCGATCGCCCCAACTGCCGCTACTGCCTGTTCGACCAAATCGAACACGGGTAAATCGTCAATAGATGTCGTTTGACCAGGACTAACTGCGGCAACAATCTGCGTCCCGTAGGCTTGCATACGAGCAATGTAGGGCGACCAGAGCGATGCTGTCATGCCCTGAATTAAAACTTTACTATCAGGCTTTAATTTCATCACTCACTTCTTTTAGGCAACGAACTTTTCGCAACACGGACGGCTTGGGCGATCGCTTCGTCTAAATCTTCCATTGAAGAGACTTGTACCGCATCTAGCTTTGCTTTGGCATCTGCTAAATCCGTTCCTGCCAAGCGCACGACTAGTTTAGGGTATTGGGCATGAGAACGAGTTTTGTGCGTCTTATTGTCGTGCTGTTGTACGAAAGTCGCGATCGCCTCAGCCACTTCTACAGTTGTCGGCACGCTACAAAGAATATTAACTAAAATTGCGTGGATAGATTTATCTTGAGCGATCAATTCTAGACCTTGGATGACGCGATCGCAAAAATTCAACCCTCCATTTGCGCCAATTCTTCCATGTCCCACATTTAAGCAAACAGATGGTTTGCGGTGACTGGCTGTGGCGATCAAATCTAAAGTTGCCATCAATAACCCCGCGCCATTGCCCAAAATTGCGATATTTCCCGACTTATCTACCTCATTCCACTTGCCAACTTGAGCGACTGATGGATAACCGTTAGGACGGCTAGCTTTTTTTTCTGCCATCATCAAAATATCGGGATGGCGGGCGATCGCTTGGTCGTTGACAGTAACTTTACCATCCAATGCCATTAACTCCCCAGTCGAACTGACCCCTAAAGGATTGATTTCGATCAAATCCAAATCTTTCTGCACGAATAAACCGTACATTTTTTCCACGATAGCGCTGACCGATGCCAGTGCATCTCCCTGCAAGCCCATTTTGACTGCTAATCGGCGGGCATAAAAGGGTGAAAAATCTCGTTCGACTATGACTTGTTGTAAAGCTTCTGGATTGGATTCAACATCGACTCCCCCTTGCGTAGAACCCAGAAGCAACGGACGGCGAGCAACTGCATCGATAACTATGGCTAGGTAAAACTCGCGATCGGAGTTGTATTTTGCCTCCGCTAGTAAAACTTCAGGAAATTCCCCTAAAATTGGTAAATTGAAGATCGTTTGTGCCGCAGCGATCGCGTCGATCGTATTCGTGACGATCTTTACTCCCCCAGCTTTTCCCCTACCTCCCGTCCGCACTTGCGATTTGAGTACTACTGGATAGGGAATCTTCAACCCCTTCAAATCGCGGGGACGATCGATTCTTTGGGAAGGTAAAACTGGAATACCAATCTCGCGAAACCATTCTTTAGCTTGATACTCTAGTAGATCCATTTTTTGATGGTAATAGGTAATAGGTAATGGGTAATGGGTCAGGAGGGATTAGGATTTAGCACTAAGGGATTAGGGTAGCGATCGAGAACTACCAACTACCAACTACCAATTACCAATTACCAATTCATTTATACTTCATCCTTCAAGCCTAAACGATGCTTTTGCCAATCTTGCGCTACGAGGTTAATGCCATAAAATCGCTGCCAAAAGCGATCGACAACTTTAGTTGATAAAACTTTCGTCATCATAAACACCAAAAAATTTCCCCCTGTTGCTGCAATATAGCGCGGGCGGGGATGAGAGTCTGTCAGTGCTTTAACAATTGCTTCTGCAACTCGTTCGGCACTCCAAGCACGGCTACTCGTGTGTTTCTCTAAATCTTTTAATTTTTCAAAAGCAGCGCGATAGGGGGTGCGTTCGGGAGTGGCTACGGTTGATTCTACAGCTTGGGCGGCGGCGGCAAAAAAATCCGTGCTGACTGGACCTGGTTCGATGACGCTGACTTTAATATTGAATGGTGCTAGTTCCATGCGCAAAGCATCGCTGAGTCCTTCGAGGGCAAATTTTGAACCACTATACAAACCGCCAAACGGGAAAGCCATCCTGCCACCCAGCGAACTAATATTGATAATTCTGCCACCACCACGATCGCGCATCAGCGGAATTAAGCTGCGGATCAGCGCTAAGGGTGCTAGCACGTTGATTTGAAATTGTCTGGCAGCAGCTTCGTGGGGAATGAGTTCTATGGGTCCCATCTGTCCGTAGCCAGCATTATTCACTAAAGCATCAACGCGACCGAATTTTGCGATCGCGGCTTGGGTTAGGGCTTCAATTTGGTCAGTCTGTTCTAAATCTGTGGGAACGACGAGAACTTCTGCCCCTAATTGCCGACAGTGGCTAGCGACCTTTTCCAACTTGTCTGCATCTCTAGCTGCCAAGACTAAGCGAATCGTCTTAAATCGTTCTGCTAAAATTTTTGCCAATGCTGCCCCAATGCCAGTAGAAGCACCAGTTATTAATACAACTTGTTCGGATAAAGAAAGCATTTTTAGTCAATTTAACGAGCAACAATTAGGGCGAGACAGACAATCCTACCCTATGTTCTGCAAAGATTTTAAAGCGACGAGGGCAAACTTGTCTTATATCTGAGGAGACACAATTAAGGCAGCAGGGGAGAAGAGAGAGTCCAGCTGAGGGGACAAGGGAGACAAGGAGGACAAGGGAGACAATTCTGGTTCCACCAGCCATCAGTCGCAAGTCACAGTTAATTCCGAATTCCGAATTCCGAATTCTCCCCACACCTTTTCTGTCTCCTTTATCCTTTATCCTTTTACAGTTTCTCGCGCCAAGAACTTCTCTAGTTCGGTCAGCGCATCAGCATCAACTTTTGTTTGCATCGGGCAGAATTTGGGACCGCACATCGAGCAGAATTCAGCAGTTTTATAAATATCTGCTGGCAAGGTTTCATCGTGATATTCCTTTGCCCTGTCTGGATCGAGGGATAATTCAAACTGACGATTCCAGTCGAAATTGTAACGGGCGGTTGAAAGCTCGTCATCCCTATCTCTAGCACCGATGCGGTGTCTTGCCACGTCCGCAGCGTGGGCGGCGATTTTGTAGGCAATCAAACCATTCCGCACGTCTTCCGCATCGGGTAAGCCCAAATGTTCTTTAGGTGTGACATAGCATAACATTGCCGTACCATACCAACCTGCCATTGCTGCCCCGATCGCAGAAGTGATATGGTCGTAGCCTGGAGCAATATCCGTTACCAGTGGTCCCAACACGTAAAATGGTGCTTCCGAACACTCTTCCATCTGCTTGCGCACGTTAAACTCGATTTGATCCATCGGGACGTGTCCTGGTCCTTCTACCATGACTTGGACATCGTGTTCCCAGGCTTTACGAGTCAGTTGTCCCAAAGTTTTTAATTCTGCTAACTGCGCCTCGTCGGATGCATCGTGGAGACAGCCAGGGCGTAGAGAGTCACCCAAACTAAAGGACACGTCGTATTTCTTAAAAATCTCAATAATGTCGCGCAAGTGCGTGTACAGCGGATTTTGTTTGTGATGGTGCAACATCCACCGCGCTAAAATACCTCCACCACGGGAGACAATTCCAGTAATTCGGTTTTTGACTAATGGCAAATGCTCGATTAAAATCCCAGCATGAATTGTCATGTAGTCTACACCTTGCTGGGCGTGTTTCTCGATGATGTGGAGAAAATCTTCCGCAGTGAGCTTTTCAATACTACCGTGGACGCTTTCTAAAGCTTGATAGACTGGTACAGTGCCAATTGGCACGGGAGAAGCGTTAATAATTGCAGTGCGAATTTCATCTAAGTTACCGCCGCCTGTGGATAAGTCCATGACGGTATCGGCTCCATATTTTACCGCTAGATTGAGCTTGGCAACTTCCTCATCTAAGTTGGAAGAGTTGGGCGAAGCACCAAGATTAGCATTCACCTTGCATTTGGAGGCGATGCCAATACACATCGGTTCCAAATTGGGATGATTGATATTGGCAGGGATAATCATTCTGCCCCGTGCTACTTCATCTCGAATCAACTCCACGGGTAAATTCTCCCGTAGGGCGACACGATCCATTTCTTCGGTTATCACACCTTTACGGGCAAAGTGCATTTGAGACACGTTATCTTGCCCGCGACGCTTCGCGATCCATTCTGTACGCATTTCGAGTTCCTCGCATAAACAGCTTCCCTCCGCTGGTATTACCCAGTCTCAGGTTCTAAGGGACTGTCTCAGCCTGGTTTCCCAGACACCCCTAGCTATGGTTGTCGATTGTATCACTTCTCCCTAACCACAGTTTGTTAATTTTTGAGTTAATTAATCTTTCTCTATGTAGGCAAGCTAAATAGTTGTTGGAGTTAAGCGAAAGCTCGTAAAAATAATATTTGGCGGGAAAAATATACTGTCTATTTCCGAAAAGATTAGACTAAAAATTAATAACCGATCGCTTCAGGATTTTACCCGCGATGTTAGCTCATATACTAAGTTTACTGGCTCACGCGATCGATCCACCGATAGCACCCTACAATCCCAGCATCCGATCGGGCGATCGCAGCGTCCAATTAGTTAAGCAACAAAATAGCGCGATCGAACAGTTACTATCTACTAATGAATGTGAAGGATGTAACCTAGAAAATGCGGATCTTCAAGGTGCAAAATTGAGGGGCGCAAAACTAAGAGGCGCAAATATGAGAAATGCCGATCTTAGTTATGCCAACTTAGAAAATGCTGACTTAGAAAATACAAATTTAGAAAATGCTAATTTAGCAAGTAGCAATCTTCGAGGTGCGAAATTAGAAAATTCTTACCTGAGATCTGTCGATTTAGACAATGCTAACTTGAGTAATGCCAACTTAGAAAAAGTAAACCTGGAAAATGCCAATCTAGAGGGTAGCAGTCTTCGAGGTGCAAAACTAGATACTGCTTATCTTAGAGGTGTTAATTTTCGAGATGCCGATTTGCAACTCGCAATATTAGAAAATGCTAATCTTCAGGATGCCAATTTTCAGCGAGCTATTCTCCGAGATGCTGTACTCGATGATGCTTATTTGGGAAATACGAATTTAAGAAATGCCGATCTACGAAATGCTTCTCTACAAGATGCAAATTTGCAAGGGGCAAAATTAGCAGGAACTAATCTGCGCGGTGCAGATCTTAAAGGTGTTTATTTACCTGATGGTATGAGAAATGATTAGGTGATTGGGAGTTACCCAATTGAAGATTCAGATCTCGATCCCCCCAACCCCCCTTAAAAAGGGGGGCATTGTTCCCCCCTTCTCAAGGGGGGCTAGGGGGGATCTTTGAGGATCTATCGTTTTTAACCAAACTGTATCGATCTATATCTTCTTCCAATCCTTTTTGCTCTACTAAATCTACTTCAAATACCTCTGCAAACGATCGCGCAACTTGCAATTTCACCTGCTCTAGTTGAATATCTGGTATCCATTGAGCTAAACTACTCACGGGTTTATCGGCAATCCCGCAGGGGACAATTTTACTGAAACCTGCCATATCGGGACAGACATTCAAAGCAAAACCGTGCATTGTCACCCAGCGACTGACTTTAATCCCGATCGCTGCTACCTTGTATCCTTCCAACCATACCCCAGTTAACCCAGGGACGCGATCGCCCTGCAACCCGTAAACTGCTAATACGCGAATTAAGACTTCTTCTAGCTGCCGCAAATACCAGTGCAAATCTTTGTGGTGGAATTGCAGATTTAAAATCGGGTAGCCTACCAGTTGACCGGGACAGTGATAAGTTACCTCTCCACCTCTTTCTATCCTATATACTTCGTCTGCACTTTTGTCAAGGTCGAATTGCAGAAAATCTAAACTAGCTCCGTGTCCTAAAGTGTAGACTGGCGGGTGTTCCAGCAAAATTAAGACATCAGGTAAATCGGGATCTTGGCGGCGCTGTTGCAACAGATGTTTTTGCCAATTCCAAGCCTCAGCATAACAGACGAGTCCGTAATTATAAAGATAGCATTGATGGCGTTTCATGGAGATGATTACAAGCGATCGCAAAAAACTTCAAGCGTATTTTTTACCAAATTTTATTGCATTTGCGATTGACTACATCAAGAAATGTCAAGGAATGCGAAGGATATTAAAAAGAACTAAAACCTCTCTGTTTTCCAGAATACAAAGTGCTAACTTGAAAGTAGAAACACAAACACAGCAGGGAGGAAGGCTTTACCACCACGCCAGACTCGATGTGCAAGTCGAGATTCTACTAGGAAAAATCCCAGATCGCTCTCCAACTGGGAAATACCTGTAGTTTATCAGCAGGAACAAACCCTTTTCGGCAGGAAGTGCGACTGGTAAGTTGTCATCGCAAAATAGCGAAGTTGATAAACTAAAGCGTGGTGAAATGGTGACAAAGAGCGCACCAATCGATTGATTTCTGGAGTACTTAAAACACCAGAATTCGGGCTTTTAGTAAGTAGACACTGACAGCAAATTGTTGCTGCTTTGTATTTAACCTAACACAAATTTGGTTCGTATCCATCGGGAGAATTAAATATGAAGCTTGTGATCCATGGCAAAAACATCGAAATCACCGATGCCATTCGCGAGTACGTGAATCAGAAAATAGAAAAGGCAGTCAATCATTTTCAAACTCTAACCACTGAAGTAGATGTTCATTTGTCAGTAGCCCGCAATCCCAGGATCAACCCAAAACAAGCAGCGGAAGTCACAATTTACGCCAACGGAACTGTAATTCGGGCAGAGGAAAGTAGCGAGAACTTATACGCCAGCATCGATCTAGTTGCCGATAAAATTGCCCGACAGCTACGCAAGTATAAAGAAAAGTTGCAAGACAAGAAAACTCAGCCAAAAACTAGCTTAGAGGCAGTAGAACCACCCGTTGTTAATGATTTGATTGGCGATCGCACTCCCGAATTACCTAGCGAAGTCGTTCGGACGAAATACTTCGCCATGCCACCAATGACACTGAATGAAGCCCTAGAACAGTTGCAACTCGTCGATCATGACTTTTACATGTTCCGCAATGCCGAAACTGGAGAAATCAACGTCATTTACGAACGCAATCATGGTGGATATGGCGTAATTCAACCCCGCAACGGCAACGGACACACTCACGGTAATGCTAAGAACGGTAAAGCCCAAACTTCGGTAGAAAAGCCACAGGTTTCTAAGTAACAACAAGTAGAGACGTTACGTGTAACGTCTCTACACTGATAACTGTCTAAGCCTACAATGGAATTGGCGAGAAGTTGCTAGGAAGGTAGCGATGAGAGTACCACAGGCTTTCTTGACAAAATTCCGAGCTGCATTTGTCGGTGTCAGCATACTGATGCTAGGGATGCAACCTAGTTATGCTATAGAAACGTTACCAAGGCAAATCAAACCGCAAGAAAACCTACAGGTAGCAGCAACGCACAACAATCGAGGCGTAGAGTTAGCCGAACAGGGAAAATTCTCAGAAGCGATCGCGGCTTTCAATCAAGCAATTGAAATTTATCCTCAGTACGAAAACGCTCACAATAATCTAGGGCTTGCTTTTGGCAATCTGCAACAATATACTCAAGCAGAGAATGCTTTCAAACATGCCCTGGCGATCGATCCGCGTAATTTTGAAACCTACAATAATTTAGGAATCGCCCTCGGTAGTCAAGGCAAATTTGTAGAAGCGATCGCTGCTTTTCAACAAGCAATTCAACTCAAACCCAACGATCCAACCTCTTACCAAAACCTCGGTGTAGCATTTTGGAGCCAAGGAAATTTGCCCGAAGCACAAGCATCTTTGCATAAAGCCAAAGATCTCTACTCCACGCAAAACAACTCAACAGGCATAAGTCATGTAGAGCAGATTTTGCAACAGATGGAAAAGTAATGGGTAGTTGGTGAGTGGCTAGTGGCTAGTGGCTAGATTCAATTTCAGTAACTAGTCACTAGCGACTAGTTACCGATAACTGATTATATTGGCAGAGTCACAACAAAAGTCGTTCCTATTCCAACTTCACTGGTGACGCTAATTTCGCCGCCGTGCAAGTCTACACACTGTTTGACAATAGACATTCCCAAGCCTGTACCAGAGATATTTTCTACGTTACTACCACGATGAAAAGAATGGAAGAGTTGTTCTATGTCTTGAGCCGGAATACCAATTCCTCGATCGCGGATGGAGAAAGTAGCTTTTCTGGCTTCAATAGATAAGCTTAAATCGATGTCACCGCCTTTGGGCGAGTATTTAATTGCATTGGAAAGTAAGTTACTCAAAATATAACGGAGCAATTTTTCATCGACATGAGCAGCTATCTGTTGTGCTTGACTGGTAAAAATAATTGAGTGTTTGCTACTAGCACTCATCCGCATTTCTTCTACTAAGTCATGGCAAAATTGTTCTAAGGGTACTGGTGTGGGATTGAATTCGAGTTTTTCGGCTTCAGCTTTACCAATCAGTAAAACATCATCTAACAATTGTGTCATGCGTTTGGTAGCAATTTGAATTCGATCGAGATACATGCGTTTTTTATCTTCTGAAGCGCGATCGCCAAATTGTTCGAGTAGCTTAGCTGACATTAGAATTGTTGTTAGCGGAGTCCGAAATTCGTGAGATGCTGTAGTAATAAATCGCGATTTCAGTTCTACTAACTGTTTCTCTTTTTCTAAGGCGTAAATCATCTCAGCTTCGGCTAATTTCCGTTCTGTGATGTTGCGAAATATACCACGGGTGGCGATTGGCTTACCATTGATAGTTTTACAATTAATACTACCTGCAACCCAAACTTTCTCACCTTGTTTCGTTATAAATGCCGTTTCTATTTCCGAAATCTGTTTTCCTAACATGACTTCCCGAAAAGTTTTCTGGCAATGCTCTAAATTGTCGGGATGAATAACATCAAAAATTATCAAACGAGAAATTTCATCTTCACTATAATCTAAAGTTTCTTTCCAGGCTCGATTTACATATACTAAATGACCGTCTGGTGTAACACTTTGAATTAGATCGCTAGCATTTTCAAATAAATCTCTATAGCGTTCTTCACTTTCTCGGAGAGCTGCATCAGCTTGCTGACGCTCGTTAATTTCACGCTCTAATTTTCGATTAGTTCGCAATAGTTCTTTGGTACGCTCTTGGACTCTTTGTTGTAGAGATTCATTTGCTGCCTGCACTTCTTGAAACTTTTCATTTAAAGCCACCGTCATGAACTGAAAATTACCAATTAACGAATTAATTTCTACTACCTGACTAGTAGGAAATCGCATCAAATTCTTTTCTGGCAATTGGGAGGATAAATCTGTAGTTACGGTAGCTAACTGGGTTAATGGATTTGCTAATTTACGGCTGAGTAGTATGCCGCCAATTAAAACAATCAATACCGTAACTAGCATGAAAGTAAGGTCGTTAATATAAGTTTGTTGTAGGTGGTCGATATAAGGTGCAGCCGGAATTTCTAAAATAAGTTTCCATTGAGAACGATCGTTCAGCGGCTGTTCTTTAACATATAGAGAGCGTCGCCAGCGTACCATCGCCGGAAGTTTGCCTTTAGGTGGTAACCATAGGTATGTATTTTCAAAATATATATTCCCACTAGCTGTCTTTTGACTCAGCGATCGCATTTCTCCCCCATGCAGGCGATCGAAATTTTGCATCAGTTGTAATTGAGAATTGCTGCTGGCGACGATTCGATTTTGAGAGTCGAGAAGAATAATTTGGTGAACTCTGTGAGAAAGCTGCGATCGCAAAAAGTCCTCTAAATAGGAGAGGTTGAGGTGAGCGTATACTACACCAGACAAGCGATTGTTAGTTAGTATCGGTACGCCAATATCGATTTGGGGAATTCGTTCAGTCGAATGGATGTGGACGTTGCCTATAGTGGGTTTGAGACTAGTTTCGATCTGCTTTAAAGTCTTTATGTGCTGTGCATCTAATTTGCCAGGTGAAGTTAAGGCTGGATCGATTTGGGGTGCAGAGGCAACAATAGTATCGGTAGCATTAATAACTTGTAATAGAATTAATTCGGGATAAACTTGCTGTAGCAACTCCAGGCTGTGCTGTAATTGCGTTGAAGGCGCGTTAGCGGTCGTATTATTAGTAGCTAATTGACCGAGTTGAGATAAAACATTTAAATATTCGCGCTGGCGATCTGCCAAACCAGCTATCACCTCTTGAGCAGTATCTTTAAGTTCAACTTGAATTGTGTTGTGGATCTGTTGGGAAACCAAATTGCAATCTAAAACAACTAAAATTAGTGCAGGTAAAAAACAGGAAGTCGCACAAAGAGATAACAAAACCTGTCGCATGGATGGAGTATGCCTGACTTGGGCACGACTCACCCATCTAGAAATAGGTAAGTAATTAATTGCCAAGCTAGCGATAATAGAGTTAAAAATGCCATTAACAGACTGTTTCAACACCACTAACCAAGTTTGAGCCGAATCGACGTGTAACAAGCGGGAATAAAACAGCCACACCAACGGGATACCTAACAGCAGCCAGTAAAAGACATCTAATAGCACCAAACTTTGTCTTTGGTTGCGCCACAGTAAACCAATAAATAATGCTTCGCCAATCAAAACGATCGCGGCGTAGGGATGATTCCAGAGAAAGAAAGTGTGTACGGAGGCGATCGCTGCGGCAATTGTTCCCCAGCGAATACCGAAAAAGCGCACTACTAATAAAACAGAAATACTACCAAACAAAAAATCTACGCCAAAAAAGAGCGGCAAGCTGAAATAATTACCTGCATACCCTGCCAATAGCAAAATCGCCATTGGCAACCACGAGCGTCTAGGAATTGGGGGTAGTAACATGGTTAACTTTTAGTTACTGCGGCTTTTTAGCATCGCCTCGTAGAGATTACGAGCAAAACCACTGTTGTTAGATTAGTCCAGTTCCGAAATTTTCAGGATGAGTAAAATTACTGATGAAAGCGATCGCGACCCAACTTGCAGCTATTGTCAGCCCAGAATCTGTCTTGGAATGGGAAGATATAGATGCGATGCGACAAGAACACATCCAGGGGGCGATCGCCTCCAATATCGCACCTAGCTGCATTGTCTATCCCCAAACGCCAGCCGAACTAGCAGCAGTCATGGCATATACCGACAGCAACAACTGGCGAATTTTAGTCTATGGCAGCGGTACAAAACTCAGCTGGGGAGGACTGGCAAAAAATATCCAGGTGCTTGTCAGTACCGCACGCCTAAACCGACTCATCCAACACGCTGTCGGAGATTTAACCGTAACTGTAGAAGCGGGGATGAAATTTGCCGATCTACAAGCAGTGTTAGCCCCTACAGGACAATTTCTTGCCCTCGACCCCACCGCACCAGAATCAGCTACAATCGGGGGCATTGTCGCCACGGCTGATACTAATTCACTCCGACAACGTTACGGCGGCGTGCGCGATCAACTACTAGGTATTTCCTTTGTCCGTGCTGATGGAGAAATTGCCAAAGCTGGGGGACGAGTCGTGAAAAACGTCGCTGGCTACGACTTAATGAAGCTATTTACAGGTTCTTACGGCACGCTAGGCGCGATCGCCCAGGTAACACTACGGGTTTACCCCCTACCACCTGCATCCGGGACGGTGACGCTGACAGGCACAGCTGAGGCGATCGCCCAAGCGACATCTAAAATCAGGAGTTCGGCGTTAACTCCCACCCAAGCCGACCTGCTATCTTCTCATCTAGTCACTACCATAGGAATAGGTCAAGGACTAGGATTAATGGTTCGCTTTCAAAGCCTGAGTGCTAGCGTCCGAGAACAAACCGCACGGCTAGTAGAAATGGGACAACAATTGGGATTGCAAAGCACCACCTACTCAGATGCGGACGAAGCTGACTTATGGCAACAATTACAAGTACAAATACGTTTTCCTCAACCAATGCAAGCAGTTACTTGCAAAATAGGAGTATTACCAGCAACTGCTGTTGCAACTTTGCTCTATTTAGATCGGGTTGCTCCAGAATCGGCGATCGGTACAATCCATGTTGGTAGCGGTTTGGGAGCGATCAGATTTGACAACACTAATGTCAAGGCAAACACGGTTTTAAGTATGAGAACTCACTGCCAAAATCAAGGAGGTTATTTGTCTGTTTTAGAAGCCCCAGCAGTATTTAAGCAGCAGCTTGATGTCTGGGGTTATAGAGGCAATGCTTTAGATTTAATGCGACGCATAAAACAACAGTTCGATCCAAAAAATGTTTTGAGTCCGCAAAGGTTTGTCGGCGAGATTTAATAAACATTAGTTAATTGTTGATAGTTAATTGTCGATCGCTATCAACCATCAACTATCAACTATCAACCATCAACCACTATGCAAACTTCAGAAAATCCTTTAAATAATCATTTAATAGATCCAGAAACGGGGTCGATTAAGAATTTAAAAGGGTTCGATTCACAACATCCCCCCGATCCGAAACTCATCGATACTTGCGTTCACTGTGGCTTTTGCCTATCTACCTGTCCCAGTTATCGCGTCATTGGCAAAGAGATGGATTCGCCTAGAGGTAGAATCTACCTGATGGACGCAATTAACGAAGGCGAAATTGCCCTCAATACCGCTACTGTGGAACACTTTGATTCTTGTTTGGGATGCCTTGCTTGCGTCACCACTTGTCCTTCAGGGGTGCAGTATGACAAATTAATTTCTGCCACTCGTCCCCAAGTAGAACGCAACTATCCTCGTAGTTTAGGCGATCGCCTCTACAGAAAGCTAATTTTCTCCTTTTTTCCCTATCCCCATCGCCTGCGGTGGATGCTAGTGCCTTTATTTTTGTATCAATTGTTAGGCGTGCAAAAACTCGTCCGCGCTACCAAAATCTTGAAATACATTTCTCCTAGATTGGCGGCGATGGAATCGATATTGCCTAAAATTACGCTGAAATCTTTTCGGGACGATTTGCCTACGGTAATTCCAGCACAGGGAGAAAAGCGCTATCGGGTAGGAGTAATTTTAGGTTGCGTCCAACGGCTATTTTTCTCTCCCATTAATGAAGCTACTGTCAGGGTATTAACAGCAAATGGCTGTGAAGTCGTCATACCCAAATCTCAAGGTTGCTGTGCGGCGCTACCCCATCACCAGGGACAAGAAGAACAGGCGAAAGCACTAGCAAGACAGATGATAGATGCTTTTGCCGATACAGGTGTAGATGCGGTCATTATTAACGCTGCTGGCTGCGGTCATACTTTGAAAGAGTACGGACACTTATTGCAAGACGATCCAGAATATCGGGAAAAAGCACAAGCATTTGCAGCCAATGTCAAGGACGTACAAGAGTTTCTCGCTACTGTCGGCTTAACGACAAAACTTTCACCCCTATCTGAAAAACCTTTAACTCTGGTTTATCAGGATGCTTGTCATTTATTGCACGGGCAAAAAATTAGCGTCCAACCCCGTCAGTTGTTGCGACAAATCCCAGGAGTGCAGTTGCGCGAACCAATCGACGCAGCTTTGTGTTGTGGCAGCGCTGGAGTTTACAATATGCTGCAACCAGATGTTGCCGATGAATTAGGTCAGCAAAAAGTCCAAAATTTATTAAATACAGGTGCGAATTTGATCGCATCTGCCAATCCTGGTTGTACGCTGCAAATTAGCAAGCATTTGAAATTACAAGAGAAAAAGATTTCGGTCATGCATCCGATGGAATTGTTAGATTTGGCAATCCGGGGAAAACAGCTATCAGTGACCAGCGACCAGTTATCAGTGACCAGTGACCAGTGACCAGTGACCAGTGACCAGTGCATTTGTAGGGGCGGGTTTATCGATCCGATAGGCAAATCACAAACATGTTTGATAAACCCGCCCGATCGCCGCCACGAATTTATCGATATATTCAAATAAAATCAGAATTAGTTGATGAAAAGCGCTCCTACAAAGACAACGATCGCCTACCCAAGTTTGGATTAAACTGTCTCCAAAACCAAGCGAATGTTGCGTATACCGCGATCGCAGCTGCGATAACTTTTACTTTGTCCCATAACAGTTGTTTCTGCCACAGTTCTAGATTCAGAAAAAATGAACTGTAACCGTTGACGTTAATTCCTCCAAACGGCGCGATCGTACCTACTAAGGAAATTAGAATTGAAACTGAGGCGATCGCTAGAAAAATTCCTCGCAGCAGCTTTGATTTTTGGATGGGTTCGAGAACGTGAGTTAACGGCACGCACGCTAATAACATAATTGAAGCGAACCATCTGACTCCATAACTATGACCGCTATAGTTATTGCTACGAAAAATATAAAACATCACGTAAGCTAAACAAATCGCAGCAATGAATATATATTCTTTTTTATATTTAAAACCTGGTTGCGTTATCGCTCTACTCCAGCCATAAATTGCAAATAATAAAATTGGGGTATAGGATAGCAGACCTCTACTACCAAAAAGCATATGAAAAGCATAAATAGCTAGACTTTGTAAATCGTGTCCTACCAACCCTGAAAGATTACCTGCACCAAAATAAGACCCCGGATAGTCCCATAACTTAGCATTCATTGCTGGAGGAATGATACTGCCAGAAGTATAGAAATTTAACCATACATACAGCAATATGACGGGAATAAAAGCCAAAACGAAAGAAAGCTTAGCTCGATGGCTCTGATTAAATAGCAAAATAGAATACAAAGGAATTAAAGCGAACATTGTAATATCAGTGCTACCAGCAAAAGCAATAAAAAATCCGGCGATCGCGGCATTTCTTACTTCGTGTCGTCTGAGTAATAAAAAGTAAAAGCTGAAGAGTAAAAGACTGCCACTAAAAGCATGATTGTTAAAAACAATTGAATATGGTAGAACTAGCGTTCCCGCCCCCGCCAGAAGCAGCACAATATTTGTCCACTGCTCGTCAATCCGAAAGAATTTAAAAATCTCGTACAAGCAAACTAGTCCTAAGCTGGACATAACGCCCATAATTAGTACTGTTAACAAAAAGTAAGTCACAGATTGATGTGTGGCAATAGTCAGGTTAAAGACAGATTTTAGAAATAAATAAAATACCGAACTATACAAAGCCATAATTGGTGGCTTGTCAGAATAAAAATGATTTTGATAGAAATATTTATCGCCAGTCCAGATATAAGTAGAGCGATCGATACTAAAAGTATGAAAGTCCACCAATGACTCAATCGTTGCCATTCTGGAAGCATCATTCCAAGAATTTGTCTCTAATTTTGTTAAAATCGCAAACAAAAATAAGAATGCAAAAAATATCTGCATTCTTTTCACAACAACTTTATTTAACATCATGAATCAATAATTTTGACTTTTGACTTTTGACTTTTGACTTTTTTATATGGCTTCTCGCTCTAGTAGCAAAGTCACGGGACCATCATTATCAATAAAAACATGCATCATCGCGCCAAACTCTCCCGTTTCTACTTTTAAACCACTGTCGCGTAGCTTTTCCACAAACAGATTGTATAGGTTTTTCGCTGCTTCTGGTGCAGCCGAGCGGTCGAAGGAAGGGCGGCGACCTTTACGACAATCGCCATACAGAGTAAACTGACTGACAACTAAGAGTTCGCCATCGATTTCTGTGACGGATTTTTGCCAGCGATCGTTCCCTTCCTCAGCACCAAATAGACGCAAATCTAAACATTTACGTGCCATCCAGTCCAGTTCTACTTCCGTATCAGTATCGGCAATTCCCACCAGCAAGTTTAAACCCCGTCCAATTTTGCCAATAGTTTGTTCGCCAACGGTGACGTAAGAAGATTTAACTCGCTGAATGATGACGCGCATAGTGACGAAATAGAGAGTAAAGAGCGATCGCCATATTACTATTACCAAATATGCCAATGGCGATCGCTTTTCCAGCACCAAAAATTTCTTATTTGTCGTTGCTAGCGTCGTGTGGTTTGCTTTGAGTCATTTGTCCGATTAACTCCAATACCCTTTGCTCGAATTCTTGAGGAGAGACTCGTCCTTTGGTCAGAAACTCCGTATGTCCTAGCTTGAGCCGATTTCGCTCCGACTGGTCGAGGTCTTTGGCAGAATAGACGACTAAAGGAATACTGTAAAGGCGATCGTGTTGATGCAGCCACTCAACGACACCAAATCCATCCACTTGAGGCAAAATTAGATCGAGAATCAGTAGATCGGGTTTGATTTCTTGACTTAAACGAATTGCCTCGCGTCCATTTTTGGCAAGAAAAGTTTCAATATTATGACTTTTAAGCAGTGCGAGCAAAAGTTCGGCTAACTCGGCATCATCCTCAACCAGCAATACGCGGACTGGTCGAGCGTTTTTAGCTAGAGCTAGCTTGAGAGAGTCAAACAGCGAGTTTTCATCAACTGGCTTACTCACCCAAGCACTCGAATTTTGACTGAGCGGACTCTGACTAGGAGCGCAAATACTACAAATGACGATGGGAATGTCTTTCGTATCCGATCGCTCTTTCAGCTTTGCCATCACCTCCCAGCCATTCATTTTTGGCATCAGCAAATCTAGTAAAATTGCATCAGGATGTAGGGTAGCAGTAGAGGCGATCGCTTCTTGTCCAGAATGCACGACGACCGTGCGATAGCCTTTATGCTCAAGCAAGGTTTGTAGTTCAGTCCCAACATGAGGATCGTCGTCACAGATAAGTATGAGGGGAGACGAGTCAGGAGTAAGGATTGAGGGAGGAGTTAAAGAGTTATCTGCCTCGCGACTAGACTTAGCTTGTAGGATAGGCAGCGTAAAGTAAAAAGTACTGCCTTCACCCAGAACGCTTTCAACCCAAATGTGTCCGTCGTGCTGTTGTACGATACTGCGGCAAATTGCCAAGCCTAAACCTGTGCCATCATGCTTGCGGGAATCTGTTGAGTCAACTTGTTGAAATCGTTCAAATATACTATCGAGTTTGTCGGCTGGAATACCGCGTCCAGTGTCTTGCACTTGGAATGTGATATGAGTCGCTGGTTGTTGGTTGCTGGTTAACAGTTGACAGTTATCAGTGACTAGTGACTGGTGGCTAGTGGCTAGAATTGCTCCCTCAGCTCCCCCAGCTCCCTCAGCTCTCTTCCCCCTGCTCCCTGCTCTCTTCTCCCTGCTCCCTAATTCCACACTCAACCAAACCGTACTACCACTAGGCGAGAATTTAATTGCGTTAGAAAGTAGATTGGTGAGAGTTTGCACGATGCGGTCTGGATCTGCCCATACCTGAATTGGTAGGCTAGAAACAGATAAGGTAATTCCAGCTTTGTCGGCGAGAGGCTGCATCACGTTCACTGCTTCAGTTATCAACTCGGTAACATCGCAGCTTTCTTTTTCCATCTTCACCTTACCCGACTCGATCCGCTCGATATCGAGAATGTCGTTGATCAAACGTACCAGGCGTTCTGTGCTATCGGTGGCAATTTGCAATAAGCGTTGTCCCTGCGGTGAGTCTGGCTGGAGTAAACCACTAGCAAGCATCCCTAAAGAACCGTGAATCGAAGTCAAAGGCGTGCGGAGTTCGTGACTGACGACGGAAATAAACTCATCTTTCATCCGCTCGATTTGCTTGCGATCGCTCACATCATGCAAGTAAACCGTATATACTGTTTCTCCTCCCAAATTTAACTTGGAGATACTCGCCTCGGCAGGAAATTCAGTCCCATCCTTGCGGCAACCGTAAATTTCGCGTCGTTCTCCCATCCGGCGAGCCAAATTTGGAGATTGACCGAATTCATCTACGTGCTGACGATGTGCTGCGGCAAAACGCTTTGGTAGCAACAAGTCAAGCGGTTGTCCGATCGCTTCTGCTGCTGAGTAGCCGAATATTCTCTCGGCTCCAGAGTTAAACAAGGTGATGCGTTGATTGCTATCGATTGAAATAATCGCGTCATCGGCTATTGCGATGATTCCGGCAAATAAGGCTTGAGAATTTTGTAATGCTGCTTGGGTGCGCTGGCGCTCGTTTAACTCTGACTGGAGTTGCTCGTTCAGCTTGCAGCGATTTTCGCTTTCGACATTGTTCGTTGCTCTGACTTGGTTAATCCGGTGTAGTAGTTTCATCCGCTCTAAGCGATTGACGATCCGAGTCACGAGTTCGGAACCCACAATCGGCTTACGCACAAAATCATCTGCACCAGCACTAAAAACCCGATCTACAATGTCGGCATCGTGATGGACTGTCAAAAATAAAATTGGTAGATCGCTCCAGCGCGGCTCGTTACGTACCACCTGGCATAGGTCGATGCCATTAACATAGGGCATTTCCACATCTAGGATCAACAGATCCGGTGCAGTGGCTTCTAAAGTTTCCCAGAACCGACGCGGATCTTCTAAAGTTGTCACTTTCAATCCCCAAGGATTGAGCAATGCTGGTAACACTGCGAGGATTTTTGGATCGTCGTCCACAACAAGTAGATGAGCTTCTGCATGGGGTGCATTTTCTAATGCTTGCGCCACTGCATCTAGTACTTGTGTGGCAGGCATAGGCTTTTGCAAAAAGGTGCATCCACCACTACGAGCAATTTGCAGCCGATGGCTCAAGTCTGTTTGTTCGGTCAAAACTAGCACTGGTACGGGTGGCTGACGCTGCTTCAGTTCCGCTAGCAAGCTCAAACTCTCTTCATGACGCGGACAGATATCAGGATCGAGCAGAACAATACTGGGATGCTCTTGGTAAAGCTTGTTTCTAGCAGTATCGAGGTTATTAGCGATCGCAACCCTAAATCCTCTGTCTGTAGCTGCTGCGGTTAACTGTTGGGCGATCGAGCGTTCGCGATTGACTATCAGTAGCAATGGTTGCTCTGAATCTGCTTGTGGCTTACCTGCTTCTTCTTTCTGCTCAATTTCTTGACGCAGAGCCAACACTAGACGGCAAAAATTTGTTGCCTCAGATAGCAAGAGTGCGCGATCGCCTTTTAGCATCTGCTCAATTTCTTTTGCCAGTTTCGATTCTTGCGCCAAGCCGAAAGTTCCTAACGATCCTGCTAGGGTATGCGCTTCTTTTCGTGCTGATTCGAGCAGTTCTGGAGACAAGGCATTATTTGCGCTGACAGCAGCAGATGCTTGCTCCAACACGCCAATCTGTTCTGCAATCCTGGGCTTAAATTTATGCCAAATTCCTGCAACTGCCGATAGTGTTGAGTGGTGAGTGGGGAGAATTCGGAATTCGGAATTCGGAATTCGGAATTCGGAATGAGGAGTGACTTGTCTTGCTCCCCTGCTCCTCTGCCCCTCAGCTCCCTCAGCTTCCTCAGCCCCCTCAGCTCTCTTCTCCAAAGGCTTGAGACGATACCCAATGCCGTAGACAGTTTCAAGCAGATCGCTATTAGCTCCTGCGGCTTTGAGTTTTTGCCGCAATCCTTTAATATGAGTTCGCACGGCTTCTTCGCTGGGAAGGTCTTCATAAGACCAGAGATGTTCCAAGATCGTGCCGCAACTAAAAACGCGGCGACTGTTACGTAAAAACAGCTCTAAAAGTGCGTATTCCTTGGGAGTTAATGACAAATGCTTTTGACGATAGGTTGCCTCACAACTACTCGGATCTAATTGCAAGTCGCCCCACTTTAGTACTGGCGGGGAAACCAAACCGCTACGGCGCAACAGCGCTCTAATCCGAGCAACTAATTCTTCTTCGTCAAAAGGTTTAATTAAGTAATCATCTGCACCCGCATCTAGTCCAATCGCTTTATCGTGGCTGCTATCTCGACCAGTTAACAATAAAATTGGCGTTGACAAACCTTTAGATCTGATTTGACGGCAAAGACTAATGCCATCTAGTTTAGGGATGACGACATCCAGTACGATTAAGTCATAGTCGAAAGCTTGGACTAAATCCCAAGCAGCAAGACCATCGACAGCAACCTCAACTGCATAGTTGTGGTTGGTGAGGACGGTAGTAAGGGCATGGGCTACTAACTCGTCATCTTCTACAACTAAAATTTTCATTGCTAACTAGCTTTTCCCTGGCGATAGAAGATAGCAATTAACGAGCAAAATACAGAGGAAATGCAATCCAAAAATTGCTATCAAGCCGATCTTTAATCAAGCTACTTTATAGGAATCGCTTAAGTTTACAAGTAGCAAGAATTTGTTACATGGGAAAAGCCGATCGCCTAATAGATCGGAACCTTGGCGATCGGACATTGCTCGCTAGTTGCTACAGGGCGCGGAAACCGCCTCACCACAATGTCTCTGCTATACAAATCTTTCCGCGATTTTCAATTGCTAGACTTGTATCCGAGTGATACTTCACGTTCAGCCGACTGTAGTTTCTCGGCTGGCTGCACTGGGGACTGTACCGTTAAGACAGAACAAGAAGCGTGATGCAAAACGTAATTGCTGACACTACCCATAAAAAATTCAGATAAACCCCTGCGTCCCCTGCGTCCGGTGACAATTAAATCTGCCTTCCAAGCCAAAGCAAAATCGCAAATCAGCCGCCCAGGACTACCCGATAATTGTCGAAATTCCACGTTTAGCCCAGCAGCCATTGCTTCTTGATGGCGCGATCGCAACATGTCCAGACCTTGTTTTGTAAACGCTTCTCGCTGCTGTTGGTACAATTCCATATTTTTTTCATACACCGATGGATAGTATTCCAAGCTAGGTAAAATCGGTGTAGGGCTGCCGAGTTCTTCTTCCGATACTACGTGCAACAACATCAAGCTGGCGTTGTTTGCCTTAGCTAAAGACAAAGCTGTATCGAACACCTGTTTGCTGCTTTTTGACGTATCTACTGCAACCAAAATTTTCTGGAACATACTAACCATCCTTGGAATTCGGCAGTGCGGAATTCGGAATTATTTATGAATTGGTTCAATATCTAAGATCTATCAGAAGAATTTGAGGAAATTGTGAGGAATCAGTTGTCAGTGTAGAGACGTTACATGTAACGTCTGTACAAAGTTATCAGCGATCGGTTAACTGTCTTCACGCAGTGTAGCGCAGCGTTTACTGTCAACCATCAATTAGCCATTACTCATTATCCATTACCACTTCCTACTTACAAACTTTTAATTTTCTCAAATGCTCAGCCTCGATAAAATGGCACTGCACTGAAATAAAAAACGAGCATTCATGGATTTTCTCTCCAATACCGTCGTGCTGTCGCGGATGCAGTTTGCGCTGACTGCTCTATTTCACATGCTTTGGCCCACGATTACTACAGGCGTGGGAATATATTTGGTCATCGTTGAGGGATTATGGCTGAGGACTCGTAACCCTGACTATTACTACCATGCCCGTTTTTGGTCTAAGCTTTACGTGCTAAATTTTGGCATTGGGGTAGCGACGGGAATCCCAATGGAATTCCAGTTTGGGACGAACTGGGCTCCATTTTCCGAGGCTGTGGGCAACTTTTTCGGCAGCGTCATCGGATTTGAAGCTGCTTGGGCTTTTATGCTAGAGGCTGCTTTCTTGGGAATTATGCTATTTGGCTGGGAGCGCGTCAACTCTACCATTCACTACGTGGCGACGATTATGGTGGCGTTGGGCGCTAACTTATCTACGTTGTGGATTTTAACAGCAAACTCTTGGATGCAATCGCCAGCGGGTGGAGAAATTGTCAATGGTAAGTTTATTGTCAGGGATTACTTTCAAGCGATCGCCAATCCATTTATGGCAAAGAGTGTCCTGCACATGTTCTTCGCCACGTTAGAGACTTCGCTGTTTCTCGTCGGCGGGATTAGTGCGTGGTACATTCTCAACAATCGCCACCCAGCTTTCTTTTCTAAGTCTTTACGAATCGTTTTAGCAGCCGCGATCGCAGTTGCGCCCATGCAGATTTACATCGGACATTTAAGTGGCGAACAGGTATATCACTATCAACCTGCTAAACTTGCTGCGATGGAAGCACAATGGGAAACCACTCCCGCCGGACAACCTGCTGACTGGAGTTTGGTTGCATTACCTAACGATAAAGCGCAAAAAAACAATTGGGAAATTATCATTCCTAATGCTTTAGGATACATTCTAGAATTCAAACAAAATCTCACGGAACCTGTTGTGGGACTGAGAGATTTTAAATCAGAAGATCGACCGCATTTAGTTGGTTTGATATATTATTCCTTCCGCATTATGATCGGCATTGGATTTTTCCTAGCTTTCCTAATGCTATGGAGTATGCTTTACTGGTTACTTGGTAAGCTGAATAGCAAAAAAATCACTGAGCAGCGCTGGCTATTACGTACCTGGATTTTTGCGGCTCCTTTAGGATTTATCGCGATCGATTCTGGCTGGATCGTGCGCTGTGTTGGACGGCAACCGTGGACGTTATACAATCAAATTCGCACAGTAGATTCTGCTTCTCACGTTCCTGCTAGTAATGTTTTAGTTTCGCTGTCAGGTTTTGCGATCGTTTATGCGGTGTTATTTGTTGCCACATTGTATTTTGGTAGCCGCATTATTCGCAAAGGACCAAATTTAGAATTACCAATTCCAGGTGTGGAAACTATTCGTCCTGCGATCGATACTTCCCCCGGTGAATTTGTTCCCGACGAACGCCCCGTAGAAGCACAGCAGTAGAAATTCAAAATTCAAAATTCAAAATTCAAAATTAAGAAATTAACCTTCTACCCCTCACTAATTACCAATTACCAATTACCCGTTACTACATGGAGACTCTAACATATTTTCTCCCCCAAGTTTGGTTTGGAATTTTGGCACTGTTCCTATTTCTCTACGTCATGCTAGACGGTTTCGATTTGGGGGTAGGTATTCTCTCGCTGACTTCTGATGATGAGGAGCGGCGAGGACTGTTAATGACGAGCTTGAGTAATATTTGGGATGCTAACGAAACTTGGTTGGTATTAATGGGAGGCGGTTTATTTGGTGCATTTCCCCTCGCTTACAGTACAATTTTAAGCGCGCTTTACATCCCAATTATTACGATGGTATTTGGGTTTATTTTTCGAGCTGTTGCTTTTGAATTTCGCGAACAAGCAAAGCGCAAATTGATTTGGAATGTGGCGTTTGGCGCGGGAAGCTTTTTAGCGGCTCTCGGTCAAGGATTTGCTTTAGGTAGTGTATTAGAAGGCATTAAAGTTGATGAAGCCGGACATTTTATTGGTAGCACTTGGGACTGGCTGAGTTGGCAGTCAATATTAATTGCTCTGACGTTGATTCAAGCTTACGTGTTAATTGGTTCGACTTATTTAATTTGGAAAACGGAAGGAGAGTTACAGGAAACTCATTACAAAACTGCGAGAATAGCTGCCTTTACTACTTTGATCGGAGCAATTTTTATCACAATTTCCACTCCTATATTTTACGAAAGTGCTAGAACTCGCTTATTTCAACAGCCACTCGTCTATATTTTCGGCATCATTCCTGTCGTAGGCATACTTTTAATCTCTCGGCTTTTAGGTAGTCTCGATCGCAAGCAAGAACGAGCGCCATTTGTCTGGACAATTTTACTGTTCGTCCTTACTTTCATCGGACTGGCTTTAGTTGTCTTTCCCTACATTATTCCGCCTAATATTACAATTTATGAGGCATCGGCTGACCCTAGTTCGTTAGTCATCATGATTATCTTTATTGGTTTTCTCATCCCTGTCATGCTGTTTTACAACCTCTATCAATACGTCGTATTTAGAGGTAAGGTAACGGGGGGACATTATGGGGAATAATTCAGAAGTCAGGAGACAAAAATAGATGGGCAATGCCCACCCTACTTACGATTTATGACTCATTTGGTCATTTGGATCGAGGTGCGATCGCAAAACAGGAGGAGTATGTACCCAGACAGCTTGTTGCGGTACGGGAATAGCAATATCGGCGATATCGAAAGCCTTTTTCAATCGACGGCGATATTCTCTGGCTACATCCCATTGTTTGAGGGGTTGGGTTTTAATCCAAACCCGAATAATTAAACCGCGATCGCCAAAATTATCAACTCCTAGTACTTCTGGTCTTTCTAGAATTTGATCTCGCCACTGGGGATCTCGATCCATTTCTACACCCACCTCTTCAATTAAAAATAATGCTTGGTCGAGGTTGGCATTGTAAGCAACGGGTATACTTAAATCGGCACGCGACCACCGACTAGAAAGGTTTGCCACAATTTTAATTTCACTATTGGGAATAGTAATTAATCTACCTTCGGCATCGCGTAACTGAGTGATTCGCAGATTGAGATTTTCTACCAAACCGCCAAAAGTACCGACGTTAATTACGTCACCTACGGCGTACTGGTCTTCTACAATAATCAAAAAGCCATTGATCGCATCTTTAATTAAACTTTGGGATGCTAGAGATATGGCTACACCAAGTAGCCCCGCACCAGCTAACACTGGAACTAAATCTACACCCAGAGTTGAAAGGACAAGTAGTAAGCCCAAAGCGACAATACTAATAGTGGTCACGCTTTTAGCAACACCAGAAATTGTCATTACCCGCAGTTGCAAGCGTACGTAGTCTTGAGCGCCTAATAAGGCATTATTCGCCAGTGCATGAGTAAAGCGATCGATCGCAACATAGCTGGCGCGAGTGGCGACATAGGCTCCAATTGAGACAAGTCCAATCACGGCGGGAATTCTGACGATTGGAATTTGGAGTATCGCTAGAATCCAAACTGGAATAAACCGCGTGTAAGGGAACAATCCTAAAATTACCAGCGTTCCGCCAACCCATACGCCAGTTTGAGATAGCTGAAATATTCTTCGCCTGACTTCTCGTAAGTTATTTTGCTGTTGCTGCGTTAATTGTGTCGTGACTGACTCTGAGGGATCTGTGGGAGTCGTCGAAATTGGTATGACTCGATCTAAACGATCGCGCCAACGGCGAATTCCCCAGCTAGCCACTACGATACCCACAAAAATTCCAGTGGCGATCGCACCTCGGCGGATCAAAACTTGAGGTTTTCGTTCCTCTTTTGCCGCTTTCAGCTCTTGTGGCAGAGATTGTACTAATTTGCGTGCCAAATTTTGCACGCTTGTTTCTCCTTGAACCTCAGCATCTAAATCGGTGGGAGTGAAGAGATACTGCTGATTAATCGAAATGGCTGGCAGAGTTTGAGATACACCCGTGGGACTATTTGCATCCGTAATCGTTTGGCGTTGAGATCTGACTTCCAGTTCCTCCTCAGAATTGCTGGCAAAGTAATCTTCGCTAATTTTTTCTAAGTTTGACTGCACCTCATTGACCCGCTTAGCTAGCTCCTCCCTAGAAGATGCCGTGACCTGAAACAAACGCCGACCATCTAAGGTAATCCAGTCAGTATAGATCTGTCTTTGGGGATTATTGCGATCGCGAGTTGGTTGGTAAGCAGATAGAAAATTGTCTATTCCTGGGAGATCGAGTGAATTTAAACCTGGAATAGGTAACGATTGCTGTAAATTCGCTGGTTGTGTCGGCTTGGCTAGAGTGGGGGGAATAACTGAAGCATTCAGCACGATTGAACCCAAAATGCCACAAGTGAAACACATGACTAGCCGTCGTCTGCTTTTTGGTTTAGCGATCGCCTGAATTTGAGAGCGCACGTCCACACCTCCTACTTTTCACACTTATACACATTACTAGATGAAGGATGGTTGTTGGGAAGTGAGTAGTGAGTGGCTAGTGGCTGGTGGCTGGTGGCTGGACTCTTTTCTAATCACTAGTCACTACTCACTAGCCACTGATTAAAAAAACATGAAGTTTATTCGCTAAAGTATGAAAAAAGTGTAAATTTTGCGCGTAACAGCTATTGATGAGTTGACGATTGTTGGCTGGTCTTCATAGTCTGGACTGGTGCTTATGCAAGGGAGATAGGCGCTGTACCTAATGTTCAGTGAATAATTCCCCTTCTAGAAAAATGCAGTTAAGCTAAGTAAGACCACCTAAATTAACTCTTTAGGAATTAACTACATGACGGTTGCTCTCGATAAACTAAAGTACGAAATCAAAGATCCTGCTCTAGCAACCTTAGGTAAGCAGCGGATTGAATGGGCTGGGCGCGAGATGCCAGTGTTACGGCAGATCCGCGATCGCTTTGCCCAAGAAAAGCCTTTTGCCGGAATTCGCTTGGTCGCTTGTTGTCATGTCACTACAGAAACAGCACACTTGGCGATCGCCCTCAAAGCTGGTGGTGCAGATGCCGTTTTAATTGCTAGCAACCCCCTGTCTACTCAAGATGATGTAGCAGCTAGCTTAGTTGTAGATCATGGCATTCCTGTCTTTGCCATCAAAGGGGAAGACAACGCCACGTATAACAAACACGTCCAAATCGCTCTCGATCATCGCCCCAACATTATCATCGATGATGGCAGTGACGTAGTTGCAACTTTAATTCAAGAGCGGCAAAACCAAATCGCTGACTTAATCGGTACAACCGAAGAAACCACTACGGGTATCGTTCGCTTGCAAGCGATGTTAAAGGATGGCGTACTGACATTCCCAGCAGTGAATGTAAACGATGCCGATACTAAGCATTTCTTTGATAATCGTTACGGTACGGGTCAATCTACCCTAGATGGGATCGTTCGCGCTACCAATATTCTGCTCGCTGGCAAGACTGTAATTGTTGCTGGTTACGGTTGGTGCGGTAAGGGTACGGCACTACGGGCGCGTGGCATGGGTGCTAATGTCATCGTGACCGAAATCGACCCAATTAAGGCAATTGAAGCAGTAATGGATGGTTTCCGCGTCCTCCCAATGGCAGAAGCTGCACCTCAAGGAGATATCTTCATCACAGTTACAGGTAACAAGCACGTTATTCGTAGCGAACATTTCGACGTGATGAAAGACGGCGCGATCGTTTGTAACTCCGGTCACTTTGATATTGAAATTGACCTCAAGTCTTTAAAATCTAAAGCAGCAGAAGTCAAAAACGTTCGTCCGTTCACCGAACAATACAAACTCAACAGCGGCAAATCAGTTGTCGTCATCGGTGAAGGCAGACTGGTAAACTTGGCAGCAGCAGAAGGACACCCCAGTGCTGTCATGGATATGAGCTTTGCTAACCAAGCTATGGCTTGCGAATATCTGGTGAAAAACAAGGGTAAACTCGCTCCTGGCTTACATTCCATCCCAGTTGAAGTTGACAAAGAAATTGCTCGTTTGAAACTGCAAGCAATGGGTATCAGCGTTGATACTCTCACACCAGAACAAGTTGAATACATCAATTCTTGGACTTCTGGAACATAATTGATTTGAGATTCTCTTAGGGATCTAGGATGTAGGGTGGGCAATGCCCACCCTATTGCATATGTAATGTGATGTGAAACTATCTTGTTCCCCCCTTGTTCAAGGGGGGTTAGGGGGGATCTTCCCATAGTGAAGCACTTGGACGATCCCCTTTCTTGTTCCCCCCTTGTTCAAGGGGGGTTAGGGGGGATCTTCCCATAGTGAAGCACTTGGACGATCCCCCAACCCCCTTAAAAAGGGGGCTATAGATGAGTCGTGCATGGGTTTATCTAGTGTTCTTGTCGAGGCAGTTCAATGACTGAATGGATTGTAAATATCATGACTTCCCTTGGTTATTTGGGAATCGGATTGTTGATGTTTTTAGAAAACCTTTTTCCTCCCATTCCTTCAGAACTGATCATGCCATTGGCGGGTTTTACAGCAGCACAAGGTAAGTTGAATATTGTAGGGGCGATCGCAGCAGGTGTAATAGGAACTGTTGTCGGGGCGCTACCTTGGTACTATGCAGGAAAATTCTTAGGCGAAGAACGATTAAGAGGTTGGGCAGATAAATACGGTAAATGGATAACTATTACTGGTAAAGATATTGACAGATCGAAACATTGGTTTGACAAGCATGGGGTGAAAGCAGTACTTCTATGTCGTATGGTTCCTGGGGTACGCACTTTGATTTCACTTCCCGCCGGAATCGGTGATATGCATGTAGTACCGTTCCTGATCTACTCAACTGTCGGAACGATATTATGGGTAGGACTTTTAACTGCTGCTGGATACATCTTGGGAGATCACTACCAAATAGTAGAGGAATACCTTGCACCTGTTTCTAAAATTGTACTTGCAGCTCTAGTTATTGGTTTAATAATTGTAATTATCAGACGGAGGCAGCGACGGTAAATTATTGTCATTTCGATCGCTTCTTAAGAGGTATGGTGCATTATTAACGCACCATACATATAATTTAAAGAACATCTGATTTGTGCGATCGCTACCTTGAAAACTCGTTCTTATTACTGGCAGCTAATACCATATATCCGTCCCCAGTGGCAAAACCTAGCTAAGGGTGGCGTAGGAATTTTAGGCTTTGTCATCGCTACGTTAGCCTTAATTCATTTAGCTGGAAGATTGACTACACCGTTTGGACAAGGTAATGTCGTTGCGATCGCTCAACTTTCTAGTTTATGCGCTGCCGTTTTTCTCATCAGAGGTATTTCCCAAGCAATTCAAGATATTTATATGGCAAAAGCAGCTTTAAAAGTTGCTTTTTATCTAAGAAAACAAGTTTATAGCCATCTACAAAAACTCAACCTCAGCTATTTTGAAACCGCAAAAGCAGGCGATTTATCTTATCGACTGACTGAGGATATCGATCGCATTGGAGAAGTTGTCAATAAAATTTTTCATGATTTTATTCCTTGTCTTTTGCAGTTAGTGGCAATTCCGATCTATATGCTGTACCTAAATTGGCAGCTAACGATCGCAATTATTTTAGTTATCCCACTTATCGGTATACTCATTGCTTGGTTTGGCGAACGGGTACGCAAGTTTTCGCTCAAAAGTCAGAATCGCATTTCAGATTTATCAGCAATTTTAACTGAAGTTTTTAGTGGTATTCGCATTATTCAAGCTTTTGCAGCCGAAGATAGAGAAATTGCTCGATTCAGTCACGAAGCCGAACGAACTTTACAAGCCAAATATTCTACAGAACGACTCAAAGCGATTCAAATTCCAGTAGTGGGATTTTTACAAGCATTGAGTTTTCTATTTGTCCTCTTATTTGCAGCATGGCAAATTTCTCAAAATAACTTGACTGTAGCCGGATTTTTTAGCTATTTAGCAGCAGCAGTATCGATTATCGATCCGATTAGTCATACGACTAATAATTATAACGAGTTTAAACAAGCAGAAGCTTCTGTCGATCGCGTGTTTGAATTATTGGCAATTCAACCGACAGTAGAAGAAAAGTCAAATGCGATCGCTCTGCCCTTAGTCAGCGGTAAAGTAGAATATCGTCATATCAGTTTTGCCTATAAACTAGGACAACCAATACTAGAAAACTTGAGTTTAATTGCGCACCCAGGCGAAAGAATTGCTTTAGTGGGTGCTTCTGGGGCGGGAAAAACAACTTTAGTTAACTTACTTCCACGCTTCTACGATCCGCAGTCGGGAAAAATCTTAATTGATGAAATTGATGTGCGTGACGTGCAATTGAAAAGTCTGCGACGACAAATAGGGATTGTTCCCCAAGAAACAGTTTTATTTTCAGGTGCGATCGCCGAAAATATTGCTTTTGGACAGGCTAGTTACAATTTAGTAGATGTAGAATCAGCCGCCAAAATTGCCAATGCTCATCAATTTATTATGCAACTTCCTGATGGTTATTATACCCAAGTCGGAGAAAGAGGCGTAAATTTATCGGGAGGACAAAGACAAAGAATTGCGATCGCCCGTGCGGTTTTACTCGATCCGCGTATTCTGATCTTAGATGAAGCTACCTCTGCCTTAGATTCAGAATCGGAAGCTTTAGTACAGGAAGCTTTAGAAAGATTGATGCAGAATCGAACTGTATTTATCATCGCCCATCGTTTAACTACTGTACGTCGTAGCGATCGCATTTTGGTAATGGAAAAGGGACAAATTTTTGAATCAGGTACGCATGAAGAGTTGTTGGCATTAGAAGGACGGTATGCAAGGTTTTATGCTCAACAGTTTAGTTAGATCGAAGAAAATATATTTCTCTTGTCTAAGTCAAGTTTTAACGCAGATATTAGTAATTGCAAGCTTAAGTTAATAAACTCAATTTTCCTAACCTAACAATCTTTTATTACTTATATGCTCTTGCAAGCGACTAATAACTTCAGAAGTTAAACTTTCTTCTGGTTCGACTCATTTTTAACTAACTTCTGACTTCTGACTTCTGACTCCTGACTCCTGTTCAAAGCGTTTCCAAATAACTGAGCAAATCTGCCATTTCCTTCTCGCTAGGCTGAAATTTTGGCATTGGTGGTGTATCCCCACTAATCACCTGATGAATCAGACTGTAACCGGACTTTCGTTTGGAAACTCCTTGCAAGCTAGGCCCAACATTACCTTCTGCTTGAAAGCCATGACAACCAGCACAGTTCATCTGGAAGATCGCGTTACCTTGAACGGAGTCGCCAGGTAAAGATAAAACGCCCTTAATATAAGGATCGGCGGGACTGAGTAGGTAAGCGCCCACAATCGCCATTGCGATCGCCAATAACAGCGCTAGAGCGATCGTCGCGAACCGCTGGAGCGAATTTTGACTGAGGACGTGCTGGTTATCCAAAAGGTTTCACTAAAAGTCAACTTGACAAATCTTTTCTATATCCTACACATAGCTTAAAAGTTCTTGACCTTATCGGCAAGCAAAAAGCGCTAATTTATACCCATTAAATTTTTGTTAAAATCGACTGACATTTAGTCAGCTAAAGACTTCTGACTCAGCCCCCTACATACAACTAAACAGAGGTATGATTAAAGACGTGCAGAAAAACTTAATCTAAGCAAACATATTACTACATCTGACATTCAGGAGATTTGACGTGGTTGAACCCTTACTCGATGGCATGGTACTAGGTCTAATTTTTGTTACCCTGGCAGGGCTGTTTTTCAAAGCTTACGAGCAATTCAAGCGCGGTAAAAAGCTGGGAATTGACTAAGAATATGTAGAGGCGTTAAATATAACGTCTCTATATCTCTTTTGTATAGAAAATTAAAGTTGTGTTGCCATAGATTTTTTGACGACAGATTTCTAAGCCAGAGACGGCTTGCGGTTGCCAAAGTGAGGGATCGTATTCTACAGCGAGTTCTCCCTCTGGGTGCAAGAGATGATAGCGAGCGATCGCCTCTAATATTGGCTGATACAATCCACTGGCATAGGGTGGATCGAAGTAGATGCGATCGAATTGCTGTCCGACTAAAGTTTTCAACCGCTTCAACACGTCACCGCGCAATACTTGAAACTGTTGTTCTGGTTTGGCTATTTTCTGCCAGTTCTGTTGAATAATGGTGCAGGCACGGCTAGATTGTTCGATCCCGACTACATAATTAGCGCCTCTACATAACGCTTCCGCACCCATCGATCCTGTTCCAGCACATAGATCTAACCAGCGACAATCGGTAATTTTTCCCTGCCAAATATTAAATACAGCCTCCCGCACTCTACCACTAGTAGGGCGAGTATCTCTACCTGGGAGGGATTTTAATTGGCGATTACCAGAGATTCTGAGACTCATTGGAAGTGAGTGAGGATTTGGTAATGGGTAATGGGTAATGGGTAATTGTGAATTGAATTAACTCCCGACTATACAAGAACTGTTTCCCTTACCTGCGCCACGAAGTTAGATAAAATTTGCAAACCTGCTGTAGAAGACTTTTCGGGGTGAAATTGGACGGCTACGAGATTATCTTGGGCGATCGCCGCTGTGATGATTTGGCTGCCATGAGTGACTGTAGCGGCGCGAACTTGCGGATTGACGGGATCGACGTAGTAGGAATGAACGAAATAAACCCAAGGATTAGGTTGCAACTTTTGCCATAAGGTGCATTCGGGTTGAGTAAATTGCAGTTGGTTCCAACCCATGTGGGGAATCGTAATTCCTGGTTCGGAAGTAAAGCGGCGGACAGTACCAGCAATAATTCCCAGTCCTGGTTCCTTGCCTTCTTCGCTGCTTTCAAATAAAATTTGCAAACCAAGGCAGATTCCTAAAAAAGGTATCCCACTGGCGATCGCCTGTTTGATGGGTGCTTCCAAACTCCGCGATCGCAAATGTTGCACGGCTGGATCGAATGAGCCAACTCCTGGCAGGACGATCGCATCTGCTTGTAGTATTTCTCTGGCGGAATCCGTAATTTTTGGGGTTGCGCCTGCATTTTCTAGTCCTTTACAGGCAGAGTGCAAGTTTCCCATGTCATAATCTACAACTGCGATCGTTGCCATATTTCATCCTCATTCCGGCACTCTCTTATTTTAGGTCAATACACCTGCTTATACGAATATTGTGTACGGGCGAGTTCACCAAACAACACTGACTGGGATGAAGATTTCGGGTGAACCCACCCCTACAAATGCTTAACTTTCTTACTTACTTCACATGGCAAAAAAGATCTTGCTAACTTCTTTTACAACTTGGTTACCCCATCACACAACGAATTCTTCTGACGATCTATTAGAAAAAATATCTCAACTTAACTATACATTTGCTGTTCTCAACTTTTTGCGCCAGTTACCTGTTAATATTCAACTTGCCAGCAATATAGTGATGGAAAAAGCTGGGGTTTTAGAACCTAATTTAATTATTTGTTGCGGTATGGCAGAACGCCGACAGCATTTGACTATTGAATCTAATGCAACTTGTAGTGGTAGGATTTTACAGACAAATATCGATTTAGAAAAGTTAGTACAGGAAAATGAGAGAGTAAAAATTAGTTACGATGCAGGTAAGTTTGTTTGCGAAGGACTCTATTATTCAGTTTTAGAATGGATTGTTCGTCATCAATTATCAACAAGTTGTATTTTTATCCACGTACCTATCTTGACAGAGCAAAATTTCGATTTAGTTGTGAATGATTTTGAATTCATTTTGCAAAAACTTGGCAACTATTAGATGAAACCAGCATTCAAATATGTCTTGTGGAGTTTTGGAGTAATTAGTTTAGGTATTGTTGGCTATATTAGCTTTACCCTGTGGCAGGTCTTGAGTATCGGTACGGCTTATCAAGCAAAACAATTTTGTTCGGGCGTGTTTGTCTCTCAACGCACTCCAGAATCTATTTTCAATCGAGATGTCTTGGCTGAAATTGCAGGTTTATCAACCTTGGAACAGTCAATTGTTAAGTCAATTCAAGTAAATATCGATCGCCCGCAGCAATCTGTCACTGCAAGTATTTTGGGCTTGGCAAAACACCAAGCGATTTTTCGTCCTGGGCTTGGTTGTACTTTGGTTATCGATCGCTCTGTACAAGAGTTGCGATCGCAGGCTCAGCAACTCAACTTAACTCCACAACAAGATCGACGTTGGTTGACAGAAAAGACAAACCAACTTCCACCTGAAATTAACCAAAAACAACTTACAGCAGCTATGGACTGGATTTTCAGTTCCCAGCATGACTCTAGGGCTGTTGTCATTGTCTACAAAGGCGAGATTGTGGCAGAACGTTATGCCCCAGGTTTTTCGGCGCAAATGCCGTTGTTGGGATGGTCGATGACTAAGAGTGTAATGAATGCACTAGTAGGCATTTTAGTCAAGCAGGGTAAGCTGTCGCTAACCGACAAAAATCTCATGCCAGAGTGGAATCATCCAGGCGATCGCCGCAGCCAAATTACGCTAGATTCGATGCTCCGCATGAGTAGCGGTTTGAAGTTTGATGAGAATGAGGGCAATCCTTTGGGTAATCTAATTCAAATGCTATTCGGTCAGAGTAACGTAGCTGCTTACGCTGCAAGTCAACCTCTGGAAGCCGATCCAGGTAGTAAATGGCAGTATGCCAGCGGTACATCCAACATTCTCTCTCGGATTGTGCGCCGCGCGATCGGCGATCGCGATGCCGATTATCTCACATTTCCCCGTCGCGCTCTATTCAATCCTCTGGGGATGTCTAGTGCAGTTATCGAACCGGATGCATCGGGAACCTTTATCGGTTCTGCTTTCATGTATGCTACGGCAAGGGATTGGGCGCGGTTTGGTTTGCTTTATTTACAAGATGGCATGTGGGAAGGGCAACGCATTCTACCCGAAGGCTGGGTGAAGTACAGTCGCACGCCAACTCCAGCAGCACCCAAGAAAAATTATGGCGCTCATTTTTGGTTAATGAATGTTTCTACACCCTCTGGACACAGCAAAATTATGACCGCTCAAGGATTTCAAGATCAGTACACTGCTATTATTCCTTCACACCAACTCGTTATCGTTCATCTTGGTAGGAATAAAAACAGAACGCGCCAACAATTTATTCCTCGCGTTTTAGCGGCTTTTGCTAATTAATTTGGATGGGTTTACAGGAAATATTTGTTGGAGTCAAAGATGCTTCGTGAAACCGCCTCTACAACTTTTGACTTTTAACTTTTGACTTGCTTATGCTGCCTTTGTTGCCAATTTTCCCCATTGCTCAAACCACTCCCCCACCACAAGAAATCGTACAACCGCGAATTGTGCGTCCTTTAGCTGGCAGTTTGGATGCAGTGCCAGTATTTAATAGTAATAGTCCCGAAAAAATACAGGCAGAAGGAATCTTACTTTCCACTTTTCCGCCTGGTGGGAAAAAATCTAAATCCGCTCATCTGAATTTTCCTTTTAGGGGTAGATTCGATCTGTTTGCTCATCACGTTTTTCAACCGACTACACCGGACGATCTGCGATCGCTCTATTTAGGAGTCATATTACATAACCCTGGCAAGCGATCGGTACGGGTAGATATTTTGCAAGCAGCCAGTTATCTCAGCCAACCGGATGCACCATTTGCAGAATTACCACCTGTAACTGAAAATAACTTGGGTACGATATTTGCAGGACCAGGCGATCGCGTCATGAATGAGATTTTGCGCGGACAGCGACAGTCGAGTTTTCCGCCGCAACTGATTATTCCCCCCGGACAAAGCCAGATGTTAGTTAATCTACCGATTCCAGTACAGGGTTTAGAACCGCCGATTAACGGACGGTCTACATTCATGCGCTTGCGGAGTAGTGGAACGGTATATGCTGCAAGTTTGGCAATGTACGCGCCTACCGATTCTACTGGACAAGAGCGATCGCCTACTCTAGAAGAATGGCAGCAAATCTTAGAGCGTGGGAATTTAGCTGGACCCCGCGATAAAACTCCTACACCACCAGAACAAACGAGCGGTAAAGTTGTTTACGGTCGCGTGGCGGGAGTGGCGCAGGGTTCTCAATGGCGATCGCAATTGGTAGATAGTTCGTCGGGTGCTTCTTCTTTAAGTATCCCGTCGCCAGGTGAAGCTTTTTCCTATGGTTTGAGTATGTTGAACCAAGGGACGTTGGGAACGAGTCAAATTCAAAGTGCGCCAATGCTGATTCGTTACCCAGATACAGCTTATCGCGCCCACGGTAACTATGGGATTCAATATAGTCTGAGTTTGCCACTACAAAACAATAGCGATCGCGATCGAACTGTTACCGTCTCTCTAGAAACACCCCTGAAGGAAGACAAACTCAGTCAAGGCGGGTTGCGTTTCTTTAGTTCGCCAGCCAAGCAGGTATTCTTTCGCGGTACGGTAAGGTTGCGTTATAACGATGACCAAAACTTACCTCGAACGAAATACGTGCATTTAGTCCAGACGAGGGGAAAGCAGGGAGAACCATTAGTAACTTTACAGATGAAACCAGGCGATCGCCGTTTGATACAGTTAGACTTTCTTTATCCGCCAGATGCAACCCCTCCGCAGGTTTTAACGATTGGTACAAAATAGAGACATTACATAATTGTAGAGACGTTACATGTAACGTCTCTACACATGTCACGTACGCAATCGAAATTTGCAATCTTATTTTTTTAAACCAAAACCCGTCTTCTTCTTACTTCCACCTTTGGTTTTAGAACTAGATTTATTCACCTCTACAAAAGCTTCTTCAAATAAGTTGTGTAGATGAATAGGAACGCTAGCAATTTCTGGTAATTCCGGTTCTATCGGTTTATTGTATTCTTGTAATAGCGGTTCTAAGTCGCTGTCAAGTTTGAACTGAGGGCGTTCTAAGACCGTTTGCAATACTTGTTCTAATTGTTTGGGGTATTGTTGTGCTAATTTCTGCCAGATAAAAGTGTTGATAGTGGCATTTTCTAAATAATACTTAACTAATTTTTCCGCACCTTCTTGCGATCGCCAATCCTCAGCTTCTAACAACTCTACGAACTTAGTATACGTAGGTAGAAACATTTGTCCCCAGCGAGGATGAGAAATCGCCGTCACCTGTTCGGCTTTTTTCAGATCTGCTGGTAATTCTACTTTTGGTGCTACCATTTTAGTCTTGCTTTTATCTGCAAGAATCTGAGAAATTGCTTGCGAGTCCGCACCTGCTTCCTTAGCGGCTGCTTCAATTTCCTCATCTCCTACTCCCGCTTCTTCAGCTAGTTCTGACAAACTTTTAGATTCATCAACTCCGGCTGCTTTGAGGCGTTGTTGAGTTAGTATTTCTTGAAATTCAGCGACTTTCTTATTGAGTTGATAACCAGGCATCGTCACTTCTTCATTTCCAAAGAAATCTATAAATTCTTGATGATAGTTAGCCACAGATTGCCAAGCTTCTGCTAATAAATCTGGAGCATCGCTATAAAGATGTTTTCTATGGTTGTCTTTAAAATTACCAATTGCTACGGCAAGTTTGGGTTTTCCCAATTTACCCATCAGCGTGTAAGCACAAGAAAATGTCCAATAATCATCGGTGACGGGTGCGATGCGAGTCAGCAAAATTTCTCCCTCTTTCCACCGAGACATTTCTTGTAATGTTTTCTCGTCGTTTGGCTTCACAGTGTATTGTTTTGCCGTCAGCCAGTTCATCAATTCCAAACCATCGGGAAGAATTTTAGTAATAGTAAATAAACCGATAAAACTCCGCTTCCAACTATTTAGCAATTGGCGATCGCTCTTAGTCAACTCAGGCTGGCTTTCAATAAATAAGTCTATAGGTGTTTTGTCGCCGACCTGTCCTTCAGTAATAAATGTATCGATGACTATTTCTTGCTGAACCGCATCGTAGCGGTCTTTACGCGCATTGGCAGCAGCATAAGCCTCTAAAGCCTCAGCGAGTTCTCCTTCTGCATCGAGGACGAAATCGGTTAAGTCTTGTTTGAGTTGGCGCGATCGCTCTAGGATTGCTTCTACCATGAGGTTTTTTGATTGTATGGCTTTTACTAGGGTAAAGGTTGTATGGCAGTTTGAGGATCTGACTGGTGTGAGATTGACAGGAATTTAAATTGCAGATGCGGTAATGGGTAATGGGTAGTTGGTAGTTGTTTGCTGTTTCCCGTTCTCTATTCTCTGCTCCCAGCTCGTCCCTGCTCCCTGCTCCCTTCCTTTAGTGTTTTGATCATCCAGTGTGACTGAATTTGATAGCCTAGTTTGTGATATAGGTCTAAGGCTAGGGTATTAGATTGAAAGACTTGTAAGCCAATTTGCCGATCGCCTTTTGTTCGCGCCCAATCTTCGAGATATCTCATCAATGCTTTACCGATACCCCGTTGTCTGTATTCTGGTTTGACGTAGAGTAAGAATATATATGTATGGCGATCGCCCTTGACTTGATCTACGGCATTTCCTACCCAGAGACATGCTACTTTTTGGCGGGAGTCGGGAATGGTATTTTGACTTTTGACTTTTAACTTTTGACTTTCCTCCACCCACCATAAGGGTGTATCCTTAGAAAAATATTGCTCGACGGTGCGCGCCAGATGGGCAAAGTTCTGTTGGGGGAAGATTTCTCGGTAACTCTGCTGCATGAATTGGAGCAGCAGCGATCGCTCCGAGCTAGAGCCAGGATAAATTAAGTAGCCTGGTAGTAGCTGTTGAGTCACTTCAAAGTATGTGAGGTGCGATTGTATTTGCGATTGCGATCGTTCTATCTAAGTTAACTTGGGCGTTGTCTGATTGAGGACTGACTTCTTCGGTAGGTGCGGGTGCAGCCATATCAGCCGGGATGAAAATACGGGCGCTGACTGCAACCAAGGCAATTAAGAATACGAGTACGACTAATAATGGAGCGATGTATTGACGAAAGATAGCCATTTTGATTGTTAGTTGTTAGTTGTTGGTTGTTGGTTGAGTGTTGTTACCAATTACCCATTACCTATTACCTATTACCTATTCCATCCTACAACTGTTGCCAGTCTTCTTCATCTAGTCCTGGTCTGGGTAATATATACTTCGAGTTCCAAGGGGCAACGATAGGTAAAAGTAACAGTCCTGGTATGGCAGCAACTATTGTTAGTAAAAAGAAGGTTGCCCAACCTGTTGCTTTGGCAATTTCACCAGCAGGTCCAGCTAAAATATCTCTACTCATTGCCATTAAACTAGAAAATAAGGCAAATTGAGTTGTGGTAAAGCGGCGATCGCACAGACTCATTAAGTAGGCAACAGTTACGACTGTGACTAAGCCAGCACAGAAATTTTCGATGTTAATTGCTATGACTAGTAACGAGCTATTTTTTCCGGCGATCGCTAGGGCATAATAGCCTAAGTTACTCATCAGTTGCAGAATTCCAAATCCCCACAAGGCACGATTTATGCCAATTTTGGTTAAAATTACGCCACCGATTAATACTCCTACAGTTGTGGCTAAAAATCCCATTCCTCCTTGAATTGCGCCAATTGCGCTTTTACTAAAACCTAAATCTACTAAAAATGGATTTGCCATATTTCCCACTAAGGCATCTCCCAACTTATAAAGCAAGATAAATAGTAAAATTAGAATTCCTGCCCCAATTCCTTGACGCTGAAAAAATTCTTGAAAAGGTAAGTAAATTGCCTCTTGTAATGTTTGTGGCGATCGCTCTGTGGCTATTTCCCTAGTTTTTGTTGGTAACAAAAATGATGTAGCTAACCACACTACAATTAAAGCTGCGATTATCCAATAAAATATAGGTAAAGGTAGATAACCCGTACCAACCGCTAAGAGTAGTCCTGCAATTAATCCAATTCCGCCAATTAAAAAGACTATATCTTTAACAGTAGGAGGCGATCGCTCCTCTAAAATATCGTTCTCTGGTTGGGGCGACCAAAAAGTTGTAAATAGTCCAACTCCCATCAAAGCCGCCATTAACAAATAAACAACTTGCCAAGGTAAATAATCAGCTAAAACTAAAGCTAAAAAACTCGTGACTAACAACGCCATCCGATAACCGAGTACCCAAACAGATGCCCCAGTTTCTAATTCTTGTGGCTTCAGAACATCAGTGCGATAAGCATCGCCAACAATATCTTGAGTTGCACTGAAAAAAGAAACAATCAAAGCAGTAATTGCCAATAAATTCAAGACTCGTACATCTTGAGTAGGTTGTTGAAAAGCCAAAGCAGCGATCGCGACAATTAACCCAATTTGAGTTATCGCCAACCACCCCCGCCTACGCCCCAAAAAAGGGGGTACAAATCGATCCAACACAGGCGACCACAAAAACTTTAAAGAATAAGGTAAAGCCACCAAGCTGAACCAGCCAATAACCCCTAAATCGATATTTGACTCCTTCATCCAAATTTGTAAAGTTCGACTCGTTAAAAACAACGGCAAACCCGAAGCAAAACCCAGCAGTAGCAAAGCCGCCATCTTGCGACTTTGAAAAACTTGTAGCAGCGATCGCATTCCCGATCCCCCAAAACTCCCATCAGCTACAACAGCATTAAATCAGCGATCGCTTTTCTGGTGGTTTCTTAATCAAACCTTTAGAATCTCACGCAAAAGACCTTTAGCGATCTTCTTTGCGACTTTGCGACTTTGCGCGACATTAATTTTCTTAAATATCTTGAGCAAACCCCCCCCTACATTACAATCGTCTCTTTTATCTGAGCCGATCGCCGCGCTGCATCTGCCACTTTCAGAGCATATAAACTTTCAGTCGGAGACACGTACAAAGGCGTACCCATATATAAATGGTCTAAAACCATCCCTGTATCTTTAGCAAATAATCCACGTCGAGAACCGACCTCAATTTTTGTTGTTTCCTCTGCTTGAATTAACACGCCATCATCCTTATCAAAAATTAAACCACCTTTATCGGCATGAACCTCAAATTTGCGCTCGTTTTGCCACAAAGTTTCCCCTTTACCATAACTAACTTCGGCAATCGCTCCGCTAGTAAATCGAATTTGTGCAGTACACAAACACACTTGAAAAAATGACTCGGGATCTGTACCCCAATAACGATTTTGACAACTGATAGTCTCAACCGTACCGAACAAATCTGTAAGGCGATGAATTCTCGATAGCGCACCACATAGAGGAAAGCCAAACATCTCTTGATTGTAAGTCCAACGTCGAGGCGCGGGGCGTTGGGGATTCATCGTGCTGTAACGGGCGTAGAACGGGCTACCAACTTGTGGTAAATACTGTTTTAAGGCTTGGTGTAAGCCACCGAGTAACTCAATATGTTCGACGTGCAATAACCGATTTTGAGTTTTAGCTAGAGCAATAATTTCCTCTGCTGCCGCTACATCCAAAGCCAAAGGATATTCTACAACGACGTGCTTGTGGTTCTGTAAAGCAGCTTTGGCGATCGCTCCATGATCTGAGTTAATCGTACAGATAACAACGAGATCTATATCTTCCCGTGCTACCAACTGTTGCCAAGAATCAACCGCTTGGGCTTGATATGTCTGACTAAAAGTTGCTGTCTTTTCAGGAGTATGCCCAGCAATTGCAACGACACGCGATCGCTCGTCTCTTCCAAAAGATTCTGCTCTTAACTTCGCTGCATAGCCAGTACCTACTATTCCGATCTGAATTTGGTCATCGAGCATTGTGAAGATTGTTGTGTGGTAAGGGATAAGAAGAAAAGTTTTGACTTTTGACTTTTGACTTTTGACTTTTGACTTTTGACTTTTGACTTTTGACTTTTGACTTTTGACTTTTAACTTGTTTATGATGTTCCGAAACGGCTAGTAGGTGCTGAAGTTATGCTCTGCTGCCTCAATCCCAACTGCCAAAATCCAGTTAACCCTGACGATCGGCAATATTGCTTTAGTTGTGGCACAAAGCTCGTTCCGAGTTTAGGCGATCGCTTCCGTCCAGTTTACCCCCTAGCTGGTGGTGGCTTTAGTCAAATATTTCTCGCTCAAGATCGAGATGCACGAGAATCTTACGTGGTACAACAATTAGCGTTACCTGGATCTAATAAATACTATTCCGTCTCGAATATTTTTTACTCTCTAGCGAAGAAGTTAGCACAAATTGGCGAAAACGATCGAATTTCTACTTTGTCGGCTTATTTCACCCAAGGAAACTATTTTTATTTAGTTCAACCAGCAATTTCGGGGCAAACCTTAAGACAGGAATTAGTTCAGCAAGGAACATTTAGCGAGCAACAAATTTGGGATGTCTTAGGTCAAATATTGCCATTACTCTATTTCATCCACAAGCGCCAGATCGTTCACGGAAATATCAACTTAGAAAGTATTATTCGCCGTAATAGTGATGACAGGTTGATGTTAATTAACTTCGATCTGACCAAACAGCTATTTCATCCAAACAATTTACATCCAAACAACTCATTTGATGATGACTGGGCATTACAAACAAATCTCGATTTCTACGATTTAAGTGTAGCTTGTCTGCATTTATTATCTGGACATCCCTATTTTTCTTGGCTTCAAGGCGATCGCAACTGGAGTACGAATTGGCAACGTCACCCGTTATTACAAGCAGTTAGTCAGGAACTCGCGCAGGCGATCGATCGGTTACTACAAAAAAAACCTCAGCAAAACTATCTTGCAGTAGCGCGATCGCCTCAGCCGATTGTACCTGCACTGACAACCCCGTTAACCGCAGTAGAAACCGCAGCTTTAGTATCCCCGCAGGCAAACACTTCAGCCACATCGCCTCAACCCACAGTTATAACTCCATCAGCAAAACCATCTAAACGGAGTCGGCTTTTAGGTGGCTGCTTTCTACTATTGCTGGCGCTAGTAGCATATTTGTATTACTGGCAACAACAGCAAGTCAATACCATAACAGGGCATACAGATGAAGTGAATAGTGTTGCCTTTACTCCTGACGGTAAAAAGTTTGCTACTGGTAGCGACGATCGCACTGTCAAAATTTGGGATGCAAATAGCCGACGAGAAATTCGCTCGCTTGAGGAACATTTAGACTGGGTTTATTCGGTGGCGATTGGTAATGACAATCAAACCCTTGTCAGTGGCAGTAAAGATAATACAGTAAAAGTTTGGAATCTCAACACTGGGCGAGAAATCAAAACTCTACGCGGGCATAAAAGCTATGTCAATTACGTTGCCATTAGCCCAGACGGACAAAAAATTGCCAGTGCCAGTTATGACAAGACGGCTAAAATTTGGGATCTGAAGACAGGGAAAAATATCACCCTTACAGGGCATACAGCGGAAGTTCTCACCGTTGCCATCAGCCCCGACGGACAGAAGCTAGTCACTGGAAGCGGCGATAAGACTATGAAAATTTGGGATTTAAACCATAATCCAGTCAAAGAATTGCGTACCCTCAGAGGACACAAAGGTGCGGTTTGGTCTGTTGCCATTAGTCCAGATAGCCAGCAACTTTATAGCGTCAGTGACGGCACGGCGATCGCAGTTTGGAATCTCAACACTGGTAGAGCAATTCGGACGATCGCAGGTCATACTGCCGATATCAATCTCGTTGCGGTGAGTCCAGATGGGCAAACAATCGCTACATGTAGCGACGATCGGACAATAAAGCTGTGGAACATCATTTCAGGCGCAGAACTCGCCACGTTTAAAGGGCATACAGCAGCAGTTTGGGCTGTGGCATTCAGCCCCGATGGACGCAAGTTGGTAAGTACGAGTGAGGACAAAACAGTTAAGGTGTGGCGCGTACCGCGATGACAATTCGGAATTCGGAATTCGGAATTGAAGATGCTTGGTTACTGGTGGTTGACAGTTCTTGCACCTGAAGCACCTGAAGCCCCTGTGCTCCCTACTCCCTGCTCCCTTGCCCTCGTCCTTGACAGCTCGTCATTTGACAAGGAGTACACTTTTTTTAGTATATTTTCAGTATATTTTGGGTATTTCTACCCTAGAAATAACTAGCCAGGGAAGATAAACCAAAGGAGAAGAAACTTTCCTCAATTTTCTTGATACAAGTGATAGAGATTCTCAATTAGCTTGCAACAATGTTTGAATGACTTTATACTCTCTTGTGAGGCAATTCTTGTTTTTCAGACTTCCACTCAAGCGCAAACCTACCTAATTACATTCTGAAATATAGATCTTACGCTCGTCAATAATGCCATTTAACATACCTGAATTTGGAAATCTACACCTGGTAACTGCTTATGTCATCTCTCTCGCCGATGATTACTATAGCTGAGAATTTATCTCAGCAAACGTTCAAGCGTCATGACTCAATTCCCCTAAAATCGGAGATGCTATTGCATATCGAGCGGGGAGTTGTTCGCACTGTCACTTGGAGTGAGGAGGGAACAGTAATGACATTGGGGTATTGGGGTACAGGTGATGTCATCGGTCAGCCTTTGTCGAATATCCAACCTTATCAAGTTGAGTGCATTACGAGTGTAGAAGTCAGTTACGTTCCCTCGTACCAACGAGAATGGGTATTGACGGCAATTTGCCATCACGTACAACAAGCAGAGGAACTACTAAGTATTATTCGCCAAACCAACGCCCGCGATCGCCTGCTACAAATGCTACTGTGGTTAGCGCGTAAGTTTGCCCGTCCTGTGGAACGCGGACGGCTAATTGACCTACGCCTGACTCATCAAGAGATCGCAGAATTTATTGGTATGACTCGCGTATCCGTGACGCGCCTGCTATCTCAGCTCGAACAAGAAGGTATCATCGATCGCCCCCGCCGCCATTTCATTGTCTTATTAGATCGTCAAACTAAATTTGCCTGATCTATAACGATTTATGATTAGCTTATGGTGGGCATTGCCCACCATATTAACCTCTACTTTTCAACAACAGTTCTGATAAAATCAAGGCAATATTCCAAGCATCATCCCCACCGCGATGATGCGTGCCTTCGAGGGGAAAATTGAGTTTTTCTAATGCTTCTGCCATGCCGATTTCATTGGGTAGAGCATGAATAACTGCAAATAGAGTTTTGACGTTGATATGTCTGGAACCAAAAGGATAATTTATCTTTTTGGACTGGCATTGTTTTTCAAATTGTCTTCTATCATAATCTCCAAAGCTTGCCCAAATTCGCTGTTGCGATTGATATTTGTTTTTCAGAATCGTGCAGGCTTCTTTTAAGGAAATACCTCGTTCTACTTGGGCTTGGGTTAGAGTGGTAAGTTGGGTACAAAATTCGCTGACTTGAGATTTTTCGGGTTTAACTAAAATACTTTCTTTTTCTAGTCTTTTTCCTGAAGCTACATCAACTGTACAAATTCCAATTTCGATAATTTCGCTTTCTTGTCCGATTGGTGGTTTGTCTTGCCAGCAAGTAGATTCGATGTCGATGACTATAATTCGATCTGTTTTTTTCGGCACTGATTTATACTCATTAGGGTTAAAGATCGTTTTTGTTTCGCGCAAAGTCGCAAAGTCGCCAAGAAGAAGGCAAAAAAATATTAGGGTAGGGAAGGATGAGATTTATCTTCGCATTGTCTAGAGCTGAAACCTATGGTTTGAAATACTTGCTGTTCTGCTTCTGGAGGTAAACTAGCTGCTGCTTTTCGATCTTCGGCTGCACCTTTTTTGTCACCAATGCGATCGCGTGCCATAGCTCTTTTAGCATATGTTGTAGCAGCTGATTCTGGATCGAGTTGAATGGCTTTTGTATAATCAGCGATCGCACCTCGATAATCTCCTATCGCAAAAAGCGCCTCGGCTCTACCGTAATAATTAAATGCAGAGGAAATCGTTCCATTACCAAATGTAATTGCTTGCGTATAATCGGCGATCGCACCCTGCTTGTCTCCCGACTTGTATCTCAACCAAGCGCGACTGCTATATGCTGAAAGCTCGCAAGGATCTAACTGAATAATTTGAGAATAGTCCTCAATTGCTCCCTGGCGATCGCCAATTTTCAAACGCGCAGCAGCTCTGTTCGTATATGCAGCTTTGTCATTCGGCTTCATCTTAAGTGCTTGAGTATAATCTTCTATAACTGCTCGATAATCTCCGGCTGCTTCATGAATCTGAGCTTGATACGTATAAGTACCAGCTGCATCGGGATGAACGTTATCGGGATGAGTTAATTTAAGCCGCCTGACTTGGCTGAGATCGGCAACTGCTCCTTGAAAATCCTTCATGTTTTGACGTGTTAATGCCCTATAAAAGTAGAGCATGGCATCATTAGGATTGAGGCGAATTGCTTGCGTGTAGTCTTCAATTGCTCCTTGAAAATCTCCTCTTCCTTCGCGGTTAAGAGCGCGATAGCGATATGTGTCGGCGTTATTCGGTTGAACTTTAGCAGCCTGTACTTCATCGGCTAAAGCTCCTTGTGGATCTCCTAGAGCAGATCGGAGTCTAGCCCGTTGTAGATATGATAAGGCATCTGTTGGATTCAGTTGTAAGACGCGATCGAAATCTGCTAACGCTCCCTTTTTATCCTGTAGTTCGCTCTCGCGGAGATTAGCTCTGCTGAAATAAGCTGCAACATGATTGGGATTGAGTCGAATTGCTTGGTTAAAATCTTCAATTGCTTGTTCCACTTCACCACTATTGCTGAGAATCTCGCCTCGCTCGTAGTACGCATCAGCATAATCGGGTTTGAGTTGAATTGCTTGAGTTAAATCTTGAATTGCTCCTTCACTATCGGAATTCTCATACTCACCATCTTCATCTGGTTGATAACGAGTTAATGCTCTTTGATAATAAGCTTCAGGATATTGAGGTTTGAGTCGAATCGCTTCCGTAAAGTCAGCGATCGCTCTTTCATCATCTCCCTGCTTAGCCTTTACCAAACCTCGTTGGTAAAAAGTTTCAGCGTCCATAGAAACAGGTTTTTTAGAGTTTTTAGAAACCGATCGAGCAATATTGAGATAAGTTTTAGCAGCAGTATTCTCTTGAGTAGAAGGTAATGGAGCGTTACTCATGGGTAATATTTGCCCAAAAGCGATCGTGGCTATTCCCACAGAGGCGATCGCGTTGAATACTAGAGTCATTACCTAAATACAAAGTATAAATAATTACTTAGAGTATTATGCCATATGTTTAGTTAGAAACTGCGAGAGGAGATATTAATGACAGTTGATAGCAGCCATACCCAAGAAACTTCTTTCTACATCGCCGTGGTTTTATTTGAATCATCAAGCGCGACAAACGATCGACCTTTGTACGAGGAATGTTTTATACTTATCCAAGCGAATTCTTTAGAGGAAGCTAGAGAAAAGGCTTTGCTTTACAGCCGCCAACAAGAATGCAGCTATCAGAATCAGTACAATGACACTATCACTTGGACTTGCAAGCAGATAATTGATGTAAATTCAGTTTTGTACGATGATTTTAGCAACGTTACAGAAATCTATGCCCGACATTTTCGGAATTACGAAGCATATTGTCAATTCGAGCCGTTATTATCAGGCGAAGAACTTTAATTTCTTGCTTGTAGAAACGTTATATCCTCTGTAGAGACGTTACATGTAACGTCTCTACACTAGGGATTGCAACAATATTCCGCTCGAAATTGTTCTACCACCCGATCCAAACCTACGGAATGAGCAGCCTTAAATAAAATGCGATCGCCTGCTTTCACTCCTCCTTTCAACCGCTCAACTAATTCCACATGGGTAGCACAACGCTCTACAGGTATACCCGTTGCACTCTGCGCGATCGCTTCTGCATCCGTACCATCTACCAAAACCAGCAGTAAATCTAAATTTAACTGCCGTGCCATTGCCCCAACTTTCTGATGTAATTCTCGCGATCGCTCTCCCAATTCTTTCATCGCACCCAACACCGCAATGTGTCGCTTTCCTGGTGTTTGTGCTAGTAGTTGTAACGCTGCTAGCATAGCTTCTGGTGCAGCATTATAACTCTCATCTAAGATTACCACGTCATCTGCTAATTCATAACGTTGCGATCGCCCTGATGGCATATCGACAGTTAAACCTGTTTTTAGCACCGACCAATCGATCTGCAACACCTTTGCTACTGCCAGAGCTGCCAAGAAATTGACGGCATTGTGTCGTCCTGGTAAGGGTAAAGGCAACTCTAATCCTGCTACCTTTAAAGTTTGAGAATCGAGTAATTCTCCTTGAATGTCTCCCCCTTCTAAACCGTAGGTAATAGTTTTTCCCTGCCATACGGTGTTAGCAGTAGAAATTAAGCGAGAATTATCGTAGTTGAGAATTGCCACGCTATTTTGAGGCATTTCGGCTAATAGTTCGCATTTTGCTTGCGCGATCGCCTCTTCAGAACCCAAGCGTTCAATATGTGCCGTGCCGACATTAGTAATGACACCAATAGTAGGACGAGCAATTTGAGTTAATAGGGCAATTTCACCCCTTCCTCGCATTGCCATTTCAATGACGGCAAAGTCATGCTGAGTATCCAGTCCCAACAATGTCTTTGGTACGCCGATTTCGTTGTTGAAATTTGCATGGGTTTTGAGGACGTTGCCTTGAGTTCCCAAGACAGCTGCAATTAACTCCTTAGTGGTGGTTTTACCGACAGAACCAGTCACACCAATAACAGGCATATGAAACTGACTGCGCCACCAAGAGGCAATTTGTTGATACGCCTGAAGGGTATCTCGTACCTGCAATACAGGTAAATCCCCTTGATAGTGTCCGTCAACAATTGCTGCGATCGCACCTTTTTCAACTGCCGTTGCAACAAATCCATGTCCGTCGAACTTTTCCCCTCGCAAAGCCACAAATATATCTCCAGGCTTGAGGCTGCGCGTATCGGTGTTAATTCCCGTACAAGTTGAAGCTAACGCATTGTCAGAAAGATGTTGTGGCTTAGCAGCCAATAGAGAAATGAGTCGATCGAGAGTGGCGTGGAAAGACATATTGGAGAAGTCGTAAGTCGTAAGTCGTAAGTTGGGAAAGGTTATAGGGGGTGTAGGCAAATTTTGACTTTTAGCTTTTGGCTTTTGACTTCTTCCCTAACCCTTACCCCTTACTCTTCAATAAAGCTGCTTTTGCATTGTGATTTAATAACAGTTTGCCATCGGCATCAATGCTAAAGTCTACACCAGGAATAAATTTTTGGTTAATTAACTGCTTGTAAAACGCTAAATTGGTAATTTTTCTAATTTCCTGCATGAGATCGGCAGGAATCATCTGTTCTATAGTCCAGAAAACTGCATCGACATCAAACCAGAGGATACGCTCAATACCGACAAGCAACAAACCAGCTAATTCTTCACTTGTCAGTTTTGTTCTCAAATCGTCAATGATATCGCTACCAATCTCTGAATTACGAGTCATCATGACTCTAGCGATTCTGGCAATTTCTGTTTCCAATTGTAAAGGGTTGCGATCGAGCATTTGACTTCCTGGGATATAGAGCTGAAGCTAAACCGAGCAGAAACGTGCTGATGGTTTTGCTAAGTATATCCAAATTAGGAGACAAATAGACCCTAAGATAGATGATTAATTTGTGTAGCTGCGAAATTTATTTGTCCAAGCTTCAACGAAAATTGATGCGGTACATTTTAGGAGTGACTCCTGTTTGCTGCCGAAACCATTTGCCTAAATGACTGTGACTGCTGAAACCACACTGCAAAGCGATGTCCATAATGGATAGTTCGGTTTGTATGAGTAACTGCTTTGCCTGTTCCACCCGTTGCTGAAGCACGTATTGGTGAGGGGTAACTTGTATCGATCGCTTGAAGAGGCGGCTGAAATGAAATGGACTCATACTGAGTAATTGAGCTAAATCGGATAAGGTAATGTCGTCAGCCAGATGAGCATTAATGTAGTCCGTGACTTTCAGCAGTTGGCGATCGCTCAATCCCCCATCATATAGAGCTATATTACGCTCGACAGCCACGTAATTTCTGAGTAAATGCACGGCTAATACATTTGTCAGTGACTCAACATAAAGTTTTCCTGCCAGTCCCCCAGTTGTGAGTTCGGCAAGCAGCATCATGCTAATTTGTTCGATCTGAGGATTTCGAGCGCGGAACTCAGGCAATAGCTCAACGCGATCGGGATCGAGCTTGAGTGTATCTTGGGCAACCTGTTGGAAAAACTGAGATGCTAGCTGAATTCTTAAAATTCTGTCTTCGTCATTTCCCTGACAGATTAGCACGGCTTCAGCAGGGGTAATAGAAATATCGCCTTGGCTGAAAAGACCGCTATGACGACGATCTCCAAGTGTTAGTGACAGACGGGACGGACGACGATTTAAAGATACACAAAGGGTATGACTAGTTAAATTTTGATAGGTTTCTTGCCCTGGAGGATATCGAAATTCCTCAACCAAAATATTTTTCCAACCATACGCTTGACTCGAATAGATTGGCGGATAAAGATCGGTGTTAAGCTGAACGATCCTCGTGGGCGATCTCTCTAAACCTGGCATCTAGTTACCCAATCTCTTACACCTTCAATTATCAGTCACAGGTCACTGATAACTGAATAACTGATTCAAAGTCGCCGCAAGATTGTGATAGTCGCGCAAGGTTTGAGTAGTCCAGAATTTTCGACTTGGCTAAATTGTAGGGTACGAGCAACTACTACAGCAATAAAGCATTAGGAGATCTGATGGCACGTATTCTACACATTGATTCCAGTCCGAGAGGAGAGCGATCCCATTCTCGCAGGCTCACCAGAGAATTCGTTGAGGCTTGGAAACAAACTCACCCAGATGATATTGTTACCTATCGCGATGTCGGGCGCAATCCCGTTCCTCATGTTGACGAACCGTGGATTGCAGCTGCTTTTACACCGCCAGAACAACGAACCCGTGAATTACAAGAAGCAATTCGGATTAGCGATCGCCTAGTGGATGAATTCTTAGCCGCCGATCTCTATATCATTGGTATTCCCATGTACAATTTCAGCGTTCCCAGCACGCTCAAGGCTTACATTGACCAAATTGTACGCCCTAGACGAACATTTGTGTTTGAACCAGAGGATGCTGCAAATCCTTACAAACCACTAGTACTAGGTAAGAAAATGTTTATCATTACGGCGCGAGGTGATTCTGGCTTTGGAAGTGGCGAACGTAATGAAAAGCTGAATCATCAAGACCCTTATTTAAGAACGATCTTTGGATTTATTGGCATCACCGACATCAGCTTTATTTCTGTTGAGAATGATGAGTTTGGTGGCACGAGTTTGGCTAAATCGATCGCCAACGCTCAAGCAAAAATTGCCGAGTTAGTTGCAGCATAGAAGAGCTTTTACAGCTCTTGAGTCACAAACATACTTAAATTCTGGCGATCGAGTCGAAGCCTTTTTGTAAGTGTCTGAGCCGATCCCAACTCGATCGCATCAAACGAATACTATCACAGCCATTACACCCCTGCTGGGAAGAGATTATCTTGACTTAAGGAATGGATGATGCTCTTTTTCAATTGATTCGATAACTGCTAATCCAATGGCAGAAGCCGATAAAAGCAGTACTACAGAAACCAGATAGGCGTTGACAAAAATGCGTAAGGCTGTATCGAAAAAAATGTACGTAGTCATTTTTACTTGCTTTGGCTCAACTTAGGAGTTGATGCGATTGACTTTTCTATTTACCCATCTGTCTAGGTGAGAGTTCCACCGAGAGATTACTGTAATTAATTTTCTTTTTAGATACCACCTCTGTGATTGTACGGAGGGAAGCTGACAGTGACTAGTGGCGCTTTGGCTAGTGACTAGTTAATTCCGTCTCCCGACTCCCTAAAAAAGACACCGTTCGATTGTAGCTACTACAGATTGAGACAGGGCAGGGAGATCGTAACCTCCTTCTAGACCGAAGACAATCCGGTGACTAATCTTAAGACAAAATTCCGTAAATAATCCGTAATCTTGCGGTTGCAGGTACATTTCTGCTAAAGGATCGGCGGCGTTAGCGTCGTATCCAGCACTGACAATCAGTAGATCGGGTTGAAACTGAGTTAAAAATGGCATCACTTGAGTCTCAAACACTGGTTGGTAGTCAGCAATCGTGCTACCTGGGGGGAGGGGTAAGTTGAGGACGTTGTTGTGCGCGCCTGTTTCGGCGGCTGTACCAGTGCCAGGGTAGCAGGGAGACTGATGTAAGGAGCAAAAAGCGATGTGGGGGTGATTCTCGACGATCGCCTGAGTCCCGTTACCGTGGTGTACGTCCCAGTCTAAAATTGCCACGCGCTCGATATTGGGCTGTTCTAAGGCATAATGAGCGGCGATCGCCGCATTGGAAAATAAACAAAATCCCATGCCGCGATCGCTTTCGGCATGGTGTCCAGGGGGACGAGAGAGGACAAAAGCAGGGTTATTTGTTGCTAGCGTGTAATCGATCCCATCCAACCATGCATTAACTGCTAATAGTGCTACATCGTAGCTGCGGGGAGATACAGGAGTATCGAGATCCAAATAACCGCCACCTTGGGTGGCAAGTTCTCGAACAGATTGGATGTGATGGGGTGAATGGACTTTTTCCAGCCACGCGATCGCCCTTTGGGGGTCTGTCACAGGCGATCGCCATTCTAGTTGGTGAGCAAAGCTCGTATGTTGTAAAGCAGATGCGATCGCGCTGATGCGTTCTGGTTTTTCTGGGTGAAACCGTCCCGTTTTGTGTTCGAGAAACTCGTCAGAATAGATGACAGCCAACATATCTAAATCCTTATTGATTCATCAGATTAGCGCGTTGTGGTTGTCATTCGTGAGTGGCTAGTGGCTGGTGGCTGGTGACTAGAAAAGAGACTAACCACTAGTCACTAACCACTAGTCACTTTCTTCAGGCTCATCTGTTGGCATAATATCATCGCGCAAATCTTCGCCACTATTGAGCATTTCCGGCGACACGGCTTGGTTTGCCCGCAATTCTTCAGGACTGAGTTGCTTCATTTGGTCGTGAATCGAAGGTGGGTGTTTAATTTTATCCAGTACCTCTGGATCGAGTTGCGATGGATCTCCTGGGGGATTTTGCTTTTCTGCTTGATTTGGAGCCGTTTCACTGCTCATATCTAATTCTCACCTCTACACGCCCCAGCTTAAAAGCGATCGCCTTTAGGCACACACTATCTTGAGGCTTAAATTCAGTTGTCAGTTCTCAGTTATCAGTAACCAACTACCAACTACCTATTACCCATTACCCATTACCAACCAATCCCTAGCAAAATATGATAAAATTTTGATATAATTTACAGCTTTTTGGCAGCTAAACCGAAGATTTAGCAACATCTTGGGCATTATCTGCCGGAAATCGACAAATTTGGAGTTTTTTGCAAAGATATGACCATCATTCCAACCGATCTGCGGAACGAAATGTCGCGGTCTTACCTGGAATACGCCATGAGCGTAATTGTAGGTAGGGCGCTACCAGATGCCAGGGATGGTCTGAAACCCGTGCATCGCCGAATTCTTTACGCCATGCATGAGTTGGGATTAACGGCAGACCGTCCGTTCCGTAAATGCGCCCGTGTTGTGGGGGAGGTACTAGGTAAATATCATCCCCACGGCGATACGGCTGTGTATGATGCCTTGGTACGGATGGCGCAGGATTTCTCCATGCGATCGCCCCTGATTGCAGGGCATGGTAACTTTGGCTCGGTGGATAACGATCCTCCAGCGGCAATGCGTTACACCGAATGTCGCTTGCAGGCATTAACTGAAAATGCTTTGTTACAGGACATTGAAGCCGAAACTGTAGACTTTATCGACAACTTCGACGGTTCCCAGCAGGAACCGATTGTTTTACCTGCGAGAATTCCCCAACTTTTGCTCAACGGGTCTTCGGGAATTGCCGTGGGGATGGCGACAAATATTCCGCCGCATAACTTGGGCGAATTAATTGACGGTGTAGTGGCGCTGATCCACAATCCAGAAATTAGCGATCGCCAGTTGATGCAATATATCCCTGGTCCCGACTTCCCTACGGGTGGAAAAATCTTGGGAACGTCGGGGATTCACGAAGCGTTTACCACCGGTCGCGGTTCAATTACGATGCGCGGCGTGGCGGAGATCGAAACGGTCGAACAACGAGGACGACCGGAACGGGAAGCAATTATTATTACTCAACTGCCTTACCAAACTAACAAGGCAGCCTTAATTGAAAAAATTGCCGAACTCGTTAATGACAAGCGGATTGAAGGGATTGCCGATATTCGGGATGAAAGCGATCGCGATGGGATGAGAATCGTGATCGAACTCAAGCGCGATGCCTATCCCCGTGTCGTCCTCAACAACCTTTACAAGCAAACTCCGCTTCAAGCTAACTTTGGTGCGAATATGCTGGCGTTGGTCAACAACGAACCCCAGCTATTGACTTTAAAACAGTTTCTTCACGTCTTCTTAGAGTTTCGCGTTGAATCAATTACCCGCCGCACCCGTTACGAACTGAGGAAAGCTGAAGAACGGGATCATATCCTGCAAGGGTTACTGATTGCCTTACTCAACCTAGATGAGATCATTGCTGCAATCCGCAGTGCTGCCGATACAACTACGGCAAAACAGCAATTAATCGACACTCATGGACTATCGGAAGCCCAAGCCGATGCAATTTTACAAATGCAGTTGCGGCGACTGACAGCACTAGAAGCAGAGAAAATTCGTCAAGAACACGAAGATTTACAAGTCCAAATTGCCGATTTAAAAGATATCTTGGCACGGCGAGAGCGGATTTTAGAAATCATCGAAACTGAAATCACCCAAATCAAACAAGCCCACGCCACCCCTCGCCGCACGGAAATCGAACCTGCTGAAGGGGAATTCGATGCGATTGACTTAATCGCCAACGAGAAAGCAGTGATCCTGCTGACAGAACAAGGCTACATCAAGCGGATGCCCTTAGATACCTTTGAAGCTCAAAGTCGGGCAACGCGTGGTAAATCGGGCACGCGAATGAAAGAGGATGATGGTGTCGATCACTTCCTCACCTGCTGCGACCACGACAGCGTTTTATTCTTCAGCGATCGCGGTGTCGTCTACTCCCTCAAAGCCTATCAAATTCCCGTGGGATCGCGTACCAGTCGGGGCGTGCCAATCGTGCAAATGCTGCCGATCCCTAAAGAAGAAAGGATTACTTCCATCGTCCCAGTTAGTGAATTTACTAGCGAAGAATACTTGGTAATGCTAACTAAAGGCGGTTACATCAAGAAAACCGAACTCGCAGCTTTCACCAATATTCGGGCAAACGGATTGATTGCAATTTCCCTAGAAGAAGGCGATCAATTGCGTTGGGTACGTAGGGCGCGAGTCGAAGATAGTATTATCATCGGTTCTCGCTTTGGCATGGCAATTCACTTTAGAACCAGTCACGAACAATTGCGTCCTTTAGGTAGAGCCACCCGGGGCGTGAAAGCCATGAAACTCAAAGAGGGAGACGAACTAATCGGCATGGATATCATTGCCAGTGCCGTACTTGCTGCTTCCCATATGGAAGAAGCCGACCCCGCTGAAGCCGAAGTCGAAGAAACCGAAATCGTCGAAACCGAAACTGAGGAGAATGGTGAAATAGCTAATGCTACTCAAGGTCCTTGGGTATTGATTGTGACAATGGCAGGATATGGCAAGCGCGTCCCCGTCTCCCAATTCAAGTTGTACAATCGTGCCACCAAAGGCAAAATTGCGACGAAATTCAAGCAAAATCGCAAATTCAAAGACAAGCTAGCAGCCTTGATGGTAGTCAATGAAGGCGACGAATTAATGCTGATCACGACTCGCGGCATTATCATTCGTCAATCCACCGATGCCATCCCCCGCCAATCGCGCAGTGCGACAGGCGTAAGAGTACAACGCTTGGACGAAGACGATGCGATCGCGGCTGTAGCTCTAGTTCCATCTGATGTCAGCGATGAAGCGGCTGCGTGCTAAGAGGAGCGAGGAGCGAGGAGTGAGGAGTGAGGGGATCGCCTCTCCTTTTTCGCTGCTTATTGCTCTTGCTAGCGGTATATTAATGGGGCTTACCGTTGCCCCTGTAGGAGCTTGGTTTCTTGCCTGGATTGCCCTAGCTCCTCTGTGGGTATTGGTAGTTACAACCCCCAAACATTCCTCACTCCTCGCTCCTCACTCCTTACCCCTCCTTTGGGGCATTGGCTATCACGGTGTCGCTTTATTTTGGATTACAGGCATTCATCCTATGACTTGGATGGGTGTACCGTGGTTGAGTAGTCTGGCGATCGCCCTTTTCTGCTGGATCTTCATCACCCTCTGGGGAGCTGCCTTAGTAGTTGGCTGGGGCGTTGGCATGAAAGCACTGCTAAATTGGCGAATTCCCACTTTAAAATCCCTACTCCCAAACGCAAAAACACAAAAAACCCTTTGCGCCTTCGCACGCCAGTTGCTACAACGGAGGGAACCTCACGCCAGTCGCCTCAACGGGGGAAACCCCCGCACGGCGCTGGCTCCGCAACGCACCGGCTCGTCTTTGCGCGACAAAATTCCCATTAATCTTGTCCGCCTCCTCCTCGGTGTTACCCTTTGGTGCGGCTTAGAAAGCTTGTGGAGTGCCGGACCCTTGTGGTGGTCTTCGCTTTCCTACACCCAAAGCCCCCACAACCTACCCATTCTCCATCTCGGACAACTTTCTGGAGCGAGTGCTGTTACGGCTGCGATCGTCGCTGTCAATGGATTGTTTGCCGAAGCTTGGATTGCAGTTGTAGGGGCGCACAGCTGTGCGCCCATTCAGGGGAGTCGAAAAACATCTGTTGTCTTTTGCCTTTTGCCTTTTGCTTTTTGCCTTTTATTACACCTTTTGGGCTACAGCTTGTACAGCCGTCCCCTGATTCAGTCTCCAGACACAGTTCTCAAAGTTGGGATCGTCCAGGGTAACGTCCCGAATAAAATCAAACTTTATCCCGAAGGTTTTCGGAAGGCGATCGAAGGTTATACGACTGGCTACCAAACTTTAGCAGATCGGGGAGTTGATGCAGTTTTAACTCCAGAAGGAGCTTTACCTTTTCGCTGGAATGACGTTCAACGCACTTCTTTTTACTCCGCTGTCAAAGAAAGGGGCGTAGTTGCTTGGTTGGGATTGTTTGGCGACAAAAAAGGAGGCTATACGAACAGTATTTTTACCCTACTGAGTAACGGACAGATTTTTAGTCGTTATGACAAATCAAAATTAGTACCGATTGGCGAATACGTTCCATTCCAAGAAATTTTAGGTGGGATTGTTTCTCGACTTTCACCGCTTGACGAGCATCAAATAGCAGGTGCGCCAAATCAGTTATTCGATACTCCTTTCGGTCGAGCAATTGTCGGAATTTGTTACGAATCTGCCTTTCCCGAACGATTTCGCTACCAAGCTGCTGCTGGAGGGCAATTTATCCTCAGTCCCTCCAACGATGCCCATTACAGCGCTGCGATGCCAGCTCAGCACCATGCTTTAGATATCATGCGGGCGATCGAAACTGACAGATGGGCTGTGCGTGCTGTCAATACCGGATATTCTGCTTTTGTCGATCCTCACGGTAAGACAGTTTGGATATCGGGACACAATACTTATGAAATCCATTCCGAAACTATTTATCGCCGTCAAACCAAAACTTTATACGTGCGTTGGGGCGATTGGCTGACACCGATGTTGATGGTTGTGGCTGTTGTCGTTTGGCTGGTAAGGCTTGTTGGACAAGTTTAGGTTTTAGGGTTTTAGATCGTATATGAGAAGGTCGCGATCGCTCTATTCTAGAGGTAATTCAAATCCAGGTAAAATATCTTCTCCGGAGAGGACGGAAGGTAAAAATATGACTTCTACAGGCTGGTTGGCGCGATAAATTTCTACTTGGTTATTTTGAGGGTTAATTAACCAACCCAAACGCAAACCATTAGCCAAATATTCTTGCATTTTCTCTTGTAATGGTTTTAGCGTATCGGTGCGAGAGCGCAATTCAATTGTAAAATCTGGGCATATGGGAGGAAACTTTTCTCGTTCTTCTGGAGTTAGAGCCTCCCATCGTTCCAATCTTATCCAAGCTGCATCAGGAGAACGGTTAGCACCATTGGGGAGACGAAAAATTGTGGAGGAACTAAAGACTTTTCCTAGCTTGGTTTGACGATTCCAATTATTCAAATCTGTTATCAGATCTGCTTCTTGATTGCCGCTTTCTCCTCCTACGGGTGGCACGATAATTAAATCTCCTTTGGCATTAAGCTCTAAATTCAACTCGCGATTTGCCATGCACAGTTGATAAAACTGTTCCTGAGTCAAATGCACGATTGGTTCTAGATTTAATATCACCGTATCCATAAAGAATGGTAATGGGTAATGGGTAGTTGGTAATTGTTGGTTGACAGTTTATTCTCCCTTGTCTCCCTTGTCCCCCTTGTCCCTCTTGTCCCCCTTGTCTCATTTCTTCGCTTCCCAAGGCTTAACTTGCACTTCTCCTTTGGGTGTAAAGGTGACTTGAAATTGAGCTAAGGATTCTGGTGGCGTAGCACTACCAGCAGCAGGTTGGGATAGCAGGCGAGGTAGGGGGGTTTGCTGGACTTGTTGATTGGCTACGTCATTATTCGCGACATAGCCTTTAATGGCTCCATCAGCAGCTACGCCAACACGGTAGACTAATTCTTGACCGAGGGCTGCATTAGGCTTCCAAGCTGGTTTGAGTTGGTCGGTGAGTTTTTGCTGTAATTGCACCAATTGCAACGGATCGGTGATGGGTGGTGCGTTAGCAATGTTGGTAGATTGTGCGGATGGAGAGGTGGGTTCTGTAGGACGGCGGACAGCTTCGGGAATGGGAATTAAGAAAAAGGCGATCGCGGCTAGGGCTAATCCTGATGCGCCTACGGTGGCGGGTACGGCTTGCTTGACTAACTGCTGTCCCGATCGCACATAGCGCCGCGAAACTGGAGCTAGTTGCAGCGTTAAATCTGGTAAGGTTTGAGTGTCAGCAAAAAACTGATCGATTGCCTCTACTAAGTCAAATAACTGTACTGTTGTCAGCTCGACTTCCTGCGTCGTGCCTTCGGTGTGGCTATTTGCCTCTGATTCTTTATGACTTTCTGGCTGGACAGTCAGACGATGGCGATCGCGATCGATTTTTTGTAACTGTACCAAGCTAGATTCTTGGTTGTGTGCTTCTGAGTGCGTGACGTGGCTCAAAAATTCTTGGGCGTAACCGCTAACGGCTGTCACTAAACTTTCAAAAAAATCTCTGCCACCAGTCAAGGTTTGTTTTGCTTGGATCAGTTGACACTCAACATAGGTCAAAATTGTGAGTACGGGTCGCCCGTCAAAGGATTGGGAGTCAGTCGCGCGATCGCTCAATCCCTCTAAAACCAACGTGCAATTGGGCAGGCTGTACTTGCGCTGAATCGTCGTCATTCTACTTCCCCATCAAACAAACTGATCCATAACCGCTGCATTCCCGCTGTCCCCGTACAAAATAGCAATTGTTGCAGCAGCGTCAGTGCTAGTTCGTCTAACTTTTCAGGGGAATTGTAAGCCAGTACCCCAGCACGACGGGGATTCATCCGGCTGCGAAAATGCGATCGAAACCTTTCGAGATAATTAGACAACCGTAAATTCTGTTCGAGGGGAATTTCCTTATCACGCATCTGCTGATATGTCAATAGCAGTTGGCGAATCACTGCGGTCAATCGCCGAGCTAAATCGGCAGCAATGACGACAAGTGCTTTAGCCTCTAGTAAACTGAGGTCGCGTCGAGCGTGCGATCGCCTCAGCGGGTTCGTACAGCGCATTCGCCACAAGTTTACCCGATTTTTGATAATGTCTTGTAGTTCTAGCTCCTGCGCTATTGCCAAGAATAATTCCGAACCACCAAGTTCTAGGGCTTCGATCGCCAGTAACATCAAATCGATTTGCAACCTGACCCTTTGAGGACACGCCCTTTCATCAACAGGTGGGTTAGGTAAACTTTCCAGCATCAGGGGGAGGGATGGGACGGTTGAACTATCTAACGGATTCGCGCTTGCGGAGACATTCATCTTAACCAAAGATATACGAGTAAATAACTAAAACCAGCCTTCACTAGATTGGCAAAATTGGCGACTGACTGTCTACTTTTAGCATAGAAGGGAGTCGGGAGTCGGGAAGAAGGGGACAAGGAAGACAAGGGGGACAAGGGAGCAATTCTAGTCACTAGTCACCCGCCACTAGTCACTGATAACTGATAACTAGTAACTGATAATAAGGTTTCCCTGATTCTCGCTCGAAATTAGCGATCGCACGTAACAATTTAAAACATCTGGAATTCTAGTGTACGATTTTTCAAAGTCTTCCTAAGTCTGCCAATATAGATAGTTGCCGTTATACTCAGCCAGTCTCGCTGACAACCTATGGATCTCAAGTCCCTGATTCGCGATATTCCCGATTTTCCCAAGCCTGGTATTTTGTTTCGAGATATTACCACTTTGCTGCGCGATGCCGCAGGGCTACGCCATGCCATAGATAGTCTGGCTGATAAGCTGGATGGTGCGGGGTTAAATGCTGAATATATTGTAGGGATTGAGTCACGCGGCTTTATCATTGGTGCAGCTTTGGCTTATAAATTAGGCATTGGCTTTATTCCCGTGCGTAAACCTGGGAAGTTACCCTCTTTGGTTCACTCGGTTGAATACGAACTAGAGTATGGCATGGATAAGTTAGAAGTGCATCAAGATGCCTTGCAGCCTGGTAGTCGGGTATTGATTGTAGATGACTTGATCGCTACTGGGGGAACCGCCAGCGCCACGGCTAAGTTAGTGCAGCAAATCGGCTGCGAGTTGGTGGGTTTTGGATTTATTGTCGAGTTACAAGATTTAGCAGGGCGAAGGAATTTGCCAGACGTGCCAATTGTGACGCTGGTAGAGTATTAGTTAGGCAGCAATAACAAAGTTAAACGAGAAGATATTACTGAAGTGGGTATGCTAACTGCTGGCTGCTACAAGTAGGGCAAAGTTATGATGAAGCGGTCAAAGAGTTGAAGTCTGCTTAGGAGTTTGAGATGCAGTTGCCAGAACCACAAACAAAGACATTTTCAAGTTTGGTAGGTGCAATTGAGCAAGGGCAAATCAAAATTCCGCAATTTCAAAGAGACTTTGTTTGGACAATGCAAAAGTCAGCTGGTCTTATAGATAGTGTCATTAAAGGCTACCCAATCGGTACTTTTATTTTTTGGCGTACTAAAGAACGGCTCCGTTCAGTTAAAAATATCGGAAAGCAAGTTCTACCGGAGCCAGAACAGGGCGAGTTTGTTGACTACGTTCTAGATGGACAACAAAGGCTAACAAGTCTCTTTGCTAGTTTGAGAGGCGTTACTTTGGTTAGAGAAGACGGTAGAAAAAATGATTTCTCAAAGATTTTTATCGATTTAGAAGCTGAAGAGTCAGATCGAATAGTTACTACGGATATTGAGGGAAAAGATGAGAAAAGCTCGATTAGTATTCTTGCTTTGCTAAAGGGTGACTTTACAGTATTAGCGTCATACCCTCAAAAATATCATGAGAAACTCAAAACTTATAAAAATAGAATTGAGAGCTACCAATATTCAATCATTCAAGTCAAAGATGCACCCATAGAAATAGCTACAGAAATTTTCACAAGAATTAATGTTGGTGGTAAGCCACTATCTCTCTTTGAGATTATGGTGGCTAAAACATTTGACCATGAAATACAGTTTGACTTATCGGAAAAATTTCAAGAGTTAGTAGATAATCTGAAGCCTTTCAACTACGAGACAATTTCAGATGCTACTGTACTGCAAATTATTTCAATAATCCTCTCAAAAGAATGCAAAAGACAGGTCATATTGCAGCTTGACAAAACTAATTTTATCAATATCTGGGATAAAGCAAAAGATTCTATAGAGCGTACTGTGGAGTACTTCAAGAACTATTACCGGATTCCAGTTTCTCAGTTGCTTCCATATAATGCTTTGATTGCTCCTTTTTCCTATTTCTTTTTCGATCATACTGACAAACCAACTGGAGATAAGCAGAAATTTCTAGAAGACTTTTTCTGGAGATGCTCTTTGTCTGGACGCTATTCGTCTGCTGTAGAAAGTAAACTAGCGTAAGATGTGAAAAGGATAGAGCGAATTCTTGCTGGTGAATTACCAAGTTATGATTGGTCGATTGATACTTCAGAAGAGTTTATTAAAAATAATGGTTGGTTTAGTGCAGCTAGAAGCTATATCAAGGCAATACTGTGTATATATGTATATCTTCAACCAAAGTCTTTCAACGATAATTCTATAGTTAACATTAGCAATTACTGGCTAAAGCAAGCAAATAGTAAAAATTATCATCATTTTTTTCCAAAAGCATATCTTAAGAAACAAGGCTATGGAGAATTTCGTATTAATCACATTTTGAATATTACGATAGTAGATGATTTTCTCAATAAGAAAGAAATCAAAGACAAAGCTTCCTCGAAATATATGGCAAAGTTTCGGGGTGAAAATACCGACTTGGAGACAACTATGAAAACTTACCTAATCGAGAATTTAGATACTTTTGAAATTTGGAATGATGATTATGATAAATTTTTCAATGAGAGAGCAAAAGTTGTTAGCCGTGAACTTTCTAAAAAATTATTAAACAAGATATAGATAAGAAAGGTCAGTCAAATTTAGTTGACGATTTTGAGGAGGAGTTAACAACCACTGAATAGTAGATATTCAACTTGATACTGACGTAGTTGATTGAGAAATCTACTAAATTCAGCCACTCTTATTTACTCCAGTTCTAGCCTACTAAAAAACATCTCTATAAAAGCTTATGTCTTTTACTGAATTGCTTCCTGTTGTCAGTCAACTTTCCCATCAAGACAAGCTACGCTTGATTCATTTCCTGCTACTAGCGGTAGCAAAAGAGGAGGGCTATGAATTACAAACGACCGAGACTCAGACACAAGAAAATTTGTTGCTAAAGCAGTTAAAAGGTACTGAAGCAGTTGTATGGTCGCCCTATGATGCTCATGGAGCAGCTCAAACGCTTTCAGATCTTCTAGTGGAAGCAAGGAAAGAAGGCGATGCTTGAGGGCAAGAGGTTTCCTTTTATTAAGCGCACCAATAGCCTTGGTCTTTCTAGTGTTTTGCCGTATTTACCAATTACACTGACCTATAAAAATCGCTCTGTAGAGGCAATGGCTTTGCTAGATACAGGCGCAACTGTCAATGTCTTGCCCTACGAGATCGGCATACAATTGGGGGCAGTTTGGGAGGAGCAGACACTTCCTATTCAGTTGAGCGGCAATCTAGCTCAGATGGAAGCACGGGGCTTGGTTTTATCAGCAAGCGTTGCTGAATTTTCTCCAGTTCTGCTTGCATTTGCTTGGACACAATTTAGAGAAGCTCCATTAATTCTGGGTCACATGAACTTTTTTGCAGAATTTGATGTTTGTTTCTATCGTGCTGACCTTACTTTCGAGTTGCGTCCAAGAGTAAAATAGAGGAGATTCCAAAATGGATAAATTAACTGAGTATTCCAAGCTAATTAAGCACATTTTGACTGAGTATGTAGAACTGTTCGATCGCCGTTCCAAGCATCATACATAGCAGCACAGGCTAACAATGCGTTATTGCGAGTGCATAGGCTAATTGCAACCTATTTCACAACAAAAACTACCCCAAATTATTTGCTTCCGGTAAGTCAAATAATATCGTCGTCATATAGTGTTCTGCCCACTCTACACCAAAGGCTTTTTCTAACACTCGGCGAGTTTTGTCATTTTGCTGCTGTTTTGTACAGTAATATTGTTGCGCGGCGAAAATTTCGGCTTGTTGCGTTTTAGAAACGGGTTGAGATGCGATCGCCTGGGTACAATGTATTTCTAAAAATCCTCGTACCATTGCCAAGAATTTCTCTTCTTCCTCTGGAGAACCAGGACGAATAAATGTGCAAAATGGCGAAAAGATATCTCCCCAAACTGGAAGTTCGCGGGGTTGAGAGAAATTCGGATTTGGTAAAGCAGAAAGTGCAGCAGTATAAGCAGATGGTAAAGTCCGTTCTCGATTTAAAGGCGATAAATCTGCGATCGCAGCGCTAATTTGTCCCTTTCCTCCCACTAAGTCACAGCCAAACATGGGTAGAGCGTATTCTACGCGGGGAAACATGACGCAGTGCAAAATATCTAGCGTCGTTCCCACTTTCGCCAATTCTAGGTGTAGTTTACGAAATTGGGGTGTTTGGTAACAACGATTTTCAATTGTCAGTCTCTCTCCCTCCAATCTACCTTCAACATAGCCTAACTCTGCGGGAATGACGTAGGGTGAGAGTTCTAGGTGATTTTGCCAAACAGATTCGATCGCGTCGGCTAGTTGCCGAATTAGAGAGTGCTGTTGCGATCGCAGTGAAGGAGTAGAAGCAGGTGTCATGGAAAAATACTCAATACCGGACTGTGAATGCTGAATTCATCACTTACAACTCCTCATTCTATTACTCTATGTGGCTCGGAACTTAAAAGGCGATCGTATATCTGGCTGGAACAAACGTAAAGTTATCCAACGATAGATGCAGCTTCTCTCGAAGTTTCTGTAGCATAAACTACAGAAATGCAATTTTTACAGATTGCCGATCGACTTTTCTGAGTAACGAGGGCAAAGGCAGTGCAACTAAATTCTCACAAACAACACAAAACCGCCGATAGAACCCATTCGGACTGGCTGAACAAAATTTATGACAATTCATTAGAGCAATGTCAACGCAATGGTTGGGTCAAGTTGCGAGAACTTCCCAGTACTTACAGTCATGATGAAGCATTGCTCCTGTGCCAAGTGGGAAAAGACGAGTGGTTGGCTTGGGTTCCAGATCATGGAGAAGCTGTACTGCACGCGGATCAATTTGAGGTGGATGGTAATTGGTAGTTGGTAGTTGGTAATTGGTAATTGGTAATTGGTGAGTTAAGCGAGAAATAAGAGGCAATAGGAAAATTTCCGACTCCCGTACGGGCGGGTATGATGCGAAGATTTGTTGTGTCAACCGTTGATTTTTCGCTAAATTCGTCCCTACGACTTCCGACTCCCGTTCTTAACCCATTACCAAAAATCCGTCACCTCATAACCAAGTTGCGATAGCATTTGGCGCAGTAGGGGCAAGCTGAGACCAATTACATTTGAGTGACAGCCTTCAATTTTATCGACAAATAGACCTCCGCGCCCTTCTAAAGCAAAAGCACCAGCACACTTGAGGGGTTCTCCAGTAGCAACGTAGGCTCTAATAGCGCGATCGCTCATTTGAGCAAAATAAACCCGCGTGACTTGAGTGCGGACAAGTATTTGTTGTTGCGGCTGGTCGATAATAGCATGACCAGTATACAGTTCCCCCACTTGACCGCTCATGTGCTGCCAACGGGCGATCGCGACTTCTGTATTCTCTGGTTTACCATGTATTTCTCCATTTAACAGCAAGACAGAATCACAGCCCACAATTAAAGCTGAATCAAATTGAGGTGCGATCGCTTCCGCTTTACAACGCGCTAAAGTTTCTACCAATTCAGTCGCATTCTCGGTTTGAATTTGAGACTCATCAAAATTGCTGACGCGCACAATTGGTTCGATGCCAACCATTTGTAACAAGCGCCGCCGCGCCGGAGAAGCGGAAGCCAAAACAAATTGTGGTAAACCCATGTCAGTTATCAGTTATCAGTTATCAGTTATCAGTCGGCTTCTTAGATGATCCCATTCCACGGTAGGATTGACTGTGATTTAAGTATGAATGTGAATGGATTGTATATGAAGCACTATTGGTCACGTCTACTTGCCCTGGTTTTGGTAGTCGTTATTGGTTTAATGGGCTGCTCTAGTGGCGGTGGGCTTTCTGGAGATTATCGTCAAGATACCTTGGATGTGATAGGTGTATTGCGCAACGCAATCGAACTACCGCAAGATGCACCGAACAAAGGCGAAATCCAAGCAGAAGCCCGCAAAAAAATTAATGATTTCGCCGCTCGCTATCAGCGTAATGGTAGTTTGACGGGTTTAAGTTCTTTTACCACCATGCGCACCGCTTTAAATTCCCTGGCTGGTCACTACAGTTCTTATCCTAACCGTCCTCTACCAGCAAAACTGAAGCAACGCCTGGAATTAGAATTCAAACAAGTAGAGATGGCGGTGGCTCGGGGAAATTAAGCTTAGTTACTAGTGGCATATTTAAGAAATATGTATCTTTGCTGGTGGCAAGCAGGTTACTGCTTGCCAATATTTTTTTACACGAATAAAGTAGGCGATCGCCTACCGGGAAACGGATAAAGGAAACATCAGTGGCAGGAATTCCGAATAATTACGAATTACACAGGACAAATTCCGAATTATTCTGAGTGATGGCAGCAACCAAAGGTCGAATACTAACGTCAAACTAAGTCGTAAGTTATGAGTCGTAAGTTGTAAGTGGAAGAGTTATCTTCTGCACTCTAGAACATAAAGTCAGCAAATTTAATCGTTTGTCAACTCTTTAAGGCTATCCATAATACTTTCTTAACTTCCGACTTCTGACTTCTGAATTCCTTTGTCCTATTTCTTGTTTTTAGGAATGTCCGATTGCAAATTAAGTCAATTAAAATTCTTGCAACTGCGCCTATTACAACGATACCTAGCGGCGATCGCCTTTACGAGTAGCTTACTGGTAATGAGCTTGGGGAACCATCCTGTAATAGCCCAAACAACTGCCTACTGTCAGGAATCAGAAGCAGTAAGGCAAGAGAAAGAAAGCTTACTTCAGAAAGCATTACAAGGTGACACAGAGGCGCAAAACCGCTATAAACAGCTAATAAACCAACAAGCACAGCAATTAGCAGAGTGCCGCGATCGCACTCCGCCTCAACATCAAGCGATCTGGTTGCGCCTTTATCCCTGCGATACTCAGCCAGGGGTATTAGACAAGATTATGGATCGGATTGTCAGCCGAGGCTATAACTACGTTTACATCGAGACATTTGCGGATGGGCAAGTCCTATTACCCGCATCGGCTAACCCGACAGCATGGCCCGCGATGGTGCGTACTCCTGGCACGGAAAATACAGATTTACTCGCCGAAGCTATTCAAAAAGCCCACGAACGAGGCTTGAAAGTCTACGCTTGGATGTTTATGATGAACTTCGGCTATTCCTACGGGCAACGCAGCGATCGCCAATCGGTATTAGCCAGGAACTTTAAAGGCGATACGAGCTTAAATGTTGTAGATAACGCCAGTCAAGTATTTATCGATCCTTACAACGTCCAGGCAAAGCGCGACTTCTATCAGTTGGTGCAACAAGTGGTACGCCGCCGCCCTGACGGAGTCTTATTTGACTACGTGCGTTATCCACGCGGTTTGGGTGGTGCTTCTGTAGTCTCTAAAGTACAAGATTTATGGATTTATAGCGAAGCAGCCCGTCAAGCTTTAGAACAACGGGCGTTGAACAAAAAGGGGCGAGAACTGATTAAACGCTATGTTGCTAAGGGTGCATTGTCAGCCTCAGATGTTGATGAGGTCGATAAGCTTTATCCCGATGAAGGAGAACCACTTTGGCAGGGACGCACTCTACCCACTCAAGAGGAGAAAAAAGTGTTACCGAGTGCTGCGGCGCGTCGTCCGCTGCTACAGTTGGAGTTGTGGCGGTTGAGTGTAGCCCATGCCCTACAAGGAATTCTCGATTTTGTCGCCTTGGCAGCTTCACCAGTACAACAACAGGGAATACAGACAGGGTTAGTGTTTTTTCCCGATGGCAACCAAGTTGTAGGTGAGGGGTATGATTCCCGCTTGCAGCCTTGGGATCGGTTTCCTACCAGTGCAGAATGGCATCCCATGTCCTATGCTGCTTGCGGTAATGCCGATTGCATTGCGGCTTTGGTGCAAAGAGTGTTTAAATACGCGCCACCTGAAGCTAAAGTTATTCCGGCGATCGCTGGTACATGGGGACAGTCTATCAGCAATCGCCCCTCTCTTGAAGCTCAAATGAGCGCGATCGAGCGTGCTGCACCCCAAGTTAAAGGGATTAGCCATTTTGCTTTTTCTTGGCAAGAACCGGAAATTGAAAATTTGCGGAAGTCTTGTAGTTGGAAGTAGATATATCATCAGGTGGGCATTGCCCACCTACACTTAAATTTCATGCTATAAATTTAGTGCGAGTTGTTCGCAAATTGAATCAGAATAAGTGTAATTTTGAAATAACTGAAAAGCTTTTCGATCGAGTGCGGTTGAGAGTTTTGCACTTAGGTCTAGACGATTCATCCAGTGTAGTGTTTTCGATAAAGCTAAATGCTGCCGCATGGAGATATCAATGTCATTACTATTTAATTGAATAACGCAAATCCTTGCAGTGATACGATGATGAGCGATCGCATGGGTAAATTTTCCTGGTAGTTGAAGCGGTTGCCAACGATCGAGCTTTGATAATTGATGAGCGATCGTCAAAGGAAAGCCAATCGTTTTGGCTAAAAAACCATCTGTCCTTTCTCCAATTGCCAAAGTATCGGTTTGTCGATGCCAAAAAATTAGCACGAATAATTCCGTATCTACTAAAACGCGGCGGGGTTTTTTAGGAGGACAAATTTCAATACAATTGTTAGCGTAAGCTAAACATTGCATTTGTAAAGGACAAATATCGCAACGGGGTTTCGTTTTTCGGCAGATTATTGCACCTAACTCCATCATCGCTTGATTGAAATCACCAGGACGATCGCTAGGAATGACTTGCATGAGATAATCTTGAATGCGCGATCGCCCTGCTGTATTCCACACATCTTGTAAGGCTAGCAAGCGACTCACCACCCGTGTGACGTTACCATCAATACAAGGAACTTTTTCGTTCAAGCAAATACTAGCGATCGCGGCAGCAGTATAATCGCCACAACCTGGAATTTGCAACCATTCGCGATAAGATTGGGGAAAACGACCGTTGAGACGATTGACGATGAACTCCGCACCTTTTTTCAAGTTTCTCGCTCGTGCGTAATATCCCAATCCAGCCCAGAGTTGGTGTAGTGTCTCTTCATCGCAGTTGGCTAAATCGTCTACCGTAGGCAGTTGTTGAATAAATTGAGCAAATTTAGGTAAGACGACGGCTAGAGTCGTCTGTTGGCTCATAACCTCACAGATCCAAGTATGATAAATATTGACCTGCTGTCGCCACGGTAGCGGTCTGCGATCGCGATCGTACCAAGTCAGGAGTTGTCTTACACCCCGATCGATTAACACTTTTTTCACATAAGTTAGATAGATATTTACGTTGGCTTTACCTAAAACCCAAATTTAAAGATTATTCTATGGTTATATACAGAAGATAACTAGTTGAAACTCTATAACTTAACCAGCATAGCGCCTGTAGAAGACAATTCTCCAGGCGCTATAGCTATTTTGCTTGATGGTGCTTCCTGTATCAGTTATCAGTGGTCGGTTGTCAGTGAGTTAGGCAGGTAGCGATAACTCTATTAATAACTGCTTGCTGCCGATTATTAACTGGTTACTGGTCACTGGTTACTGGTCACTGGTTACTGGTCACTGGTCACTGGTCACTAGTCACTGATTAAAAGCCAGCAAAGTTATAGCCAACACCAATTTGAATACCTACTTCTGTATCATCTAAAAAGCCTACGTTCGCACCTACGTTAGCTGTAAATTGCTCGCCTATTGGTACATCTACACCAGCAGTTAACATTGGTCCTACATCGCTATCATCTCCCGTAGAAATACCCAAACCGCCACCGACATAGGGTGCAAAAATCGAACCAGCTTCCGAACCTGTATCGATTCCTGTAGGTTGCAAGTTAAAGTCGTAAGTCACGGGAATCAAGATGGTTGTATTGTCCCCAATGATGACTGACGGACGTGCAGAGACAGCATTGGTTAATCCGATTTTACTGATGACGGTGAAGTTAGTGTCACCTAAAGCTGTACTACCGTCTATCCCAATATTCGCTCCCACGCCTACGTAGCTAGAACCACCACGGGTAGGCGATCCTGGTTCAATTGGATCTGGATTAGTTGCTGGTGGTTCTGTTGGGGTAGTTGGTTCTGTAGTAGGAGTCGTTGGTTCTGTAGTGGGAGTAGATGGTTGAGTGCTGGGATACGTTGGTTCTGTAGTGGGAGTAGATGGTTGAGTGCTGGGATACGTTGGATCGGCTTGTGCGATCGTGTTAACTCTCGATCTATCCTTCAAAGCAGCAGCAGAAGTAGAAATTTTAGGGTTTGTAGTTTGCGCTGATGCTGGCATTTCGCTTGCAACTGCTACAACAGTTGCAATACTAAACACAATGGCAGTCGAATGGAAAAATTTAACATTCATTTTTGTCATCCTCACATACAATTTGCTTTTTTTTGGAGTCTATTACACGAATTTCTGCACCAGATTTGGCACTCCCAGCAGAATTCTAATCGTCTTTTACTGGTAAACTTGCGCTTTGTATAGTTAGTCCTAAAGCTCGCATATCTACCTTAGGTTAGACTTAGATTAGAAAAATTAATTCTCAGAAGTTATGTTTGATTTCTGCATTTTGTAGTTTTAGCTCAGAAAAATGATAAAAATTTGTCGTTACGTCTATTTTTACCAAAAAACTTTAATTTTTGTTGGATTAAGAGCAACTATATATCAATAGTGGTAACAAGCAAAAATTAGAGTATTTCTAAAGAGATACTCAAAATAAAATCAACTCTACTTAAGTTAGAAAATTTAATCTTGTAACTCTGATTATTTGTCTATCTTACGCTAGATAAACTTTTTTTAATTATATAGCCACAAACCAGCACTCGCACTCTAAACGTGCCTCTGAAAGCGAGAATAGGCACAGGCGATCGCTAATAAATACTACAAGTGAAAATATAATTGAGTAGCTACGCTTTAAGCAGTCTATCTAGCAAAGAGTTAATCGAACGCTTGATTTGATGCCTGCGTTTCCAATTCTGGAAGGCTTTTTCATACTCCTCGCCTTGAATCTGTGACTTATTCCATACATCAAGACCCAAAAGAAAACTTAAAGATAATAAGATATAGAGCGACCAAGACAGACCACCGCCACTGACCAGATCTAAAAGGATAAAAAAGATATTAACTAAACCATAGTTACCAAATCTTTTTTGCAACTTTTTCCGTCTATCCAGATTAAATTTCTGCCGTTCTTGACTATCAGATTGCTGAGTCAACCACTCTTGTTCTGCTAATTGCAGACATTCTGGGGAAATTTCTAATTCAGCGGCAATTTCTAATAATTGTTGGCGAGAAAATTCTCCTTCATAGGCTTGACGAGCGATCGCTATTTGGAGAATTTGTTGAATATCTTCTTGGTGATAAGTCTGCACTAGCTTGTTGTCAACCACTGTTTTCATCTCACCTATGCCTTTCCCAGAAAATTTTGACTCAATCCAGATAGCTTCACTGTTTCTATGATAATTCGGAATTCAGTGAGTTGTCGTTGGTCGATGAGTCGTTAGTGGCGTTTTAGCGAGGTGGCTGGTGACTGGTGTTTTTTCCTCTTTGCTAATCACCAGTCACCAACTACTATTTACTCTTGCGGTGGTTTTGGACGTTTGGTCGGTTTGGGAATCGGGGCTTTAGGTATGGGTTTTTGAGGCATGGGTGTAGAGCTATCAGTCTTACGGACGGGACGTGGGGTCTCGAATTTACCTCTACCTCCACCTTTGTTATATCCTCCTCCCGATCGCGCGCCGAAGGGTTTTTTCATCGGTTTTCGGAAGGGTTTAGGCAAAGTAGCGATCGATGTACCTTCTTGTACGACGAGATCGTCAGCTTGTCTGAGAACGTGAAACTCCCAAAACTGACCTACAGCTTTTGTTTTCAGCACGCCCTGAAGATTGACTTTAAAAAACTTGGGTCGATCTGATTCTTTACGTGGCGCTTGCTTGATTTTCACGACCAGCCGACTATCCCCCGCAGACTGAAAAACGACTTCACCGCGTACAGAAAAATAACCATCTTCGGCGTTGTCGATTGGTGCAGAATCCGCTTCTGAGGGTGCTGCTTCGCTGGTGGGAGCTTCTTCTGGGGTTGGTTGCTTTGCTAGGGTTTCTGGTTCCCAAACTCCGACAATTTGAAGGTGCAATTGATTATCTTTTTGTCCTGTGCGCGGGTAAACCACCCACAGGTGTTCTGCCTCTAAATCTATGTGCTTTCTGACTAAGCTAATAATTCGCCCTAGCAGTACGGCTTGCAGTTGAGTACCATCATGCGCCAGTAATGTTCCTTGCGTGAATTGTTCGGCGCTGGCTTGATAGCGACCGCGTACTAGACCAATGGCACGATACTGCATTGGTTCGCTTGGGGGTGGAATTGGCTGCTGGCGGTTTGCTTGGTTTTCCTCTGCTACAGTCTCGGTTGGAGGCTGTTGAGAATCGGAATCGGAAACTTGGGAAGACGGAATCAGGTCGGAATTCATAAAAACTCCTTAGCGGCGGAGACAAATCCCATTTGGGACTATTTTTATCCTGCTGCTCGCAAATTCGAGCGGCGGATAATTTAAGTTACGTTTTGTATGCTGTCGGCAAGCGTAGCTCATTGGCAAGAAGTAAACTAAGCGTGAGCGCAGCATAACATATCACTACAACCCCAATTGGTTGTGATGTTACCCTAGATCGGAAAATCGCTATTTTACAAAATCTGTACTCGTGCAGGCAACTAGGTAAATTAACCCCCTTTCGCTTGGCAACGAGCAATTAGCATTCTGAATGTTAGCTTTTAAGATATGGAAGTAGAGTTCAAAGCGATATCGTGTCACAGCCATCCCGCAGTCGTTGGTTCATCAATCTTGTCTTGGCGCTAGGAGCCGTTTTCTTTATTGGGGCTTCGATGTTACCCCTGTTAGAAGGCATAGTCAAAGATAGTCAGCCAGCGCAGGAAGCTACGCCCACTGCTAGCCAGACAGCGCGAACGCAATCTTCATCTCCACTGGTGAATCAGGCACAAGAGTACGAACTCGTCTTGAAGCAAGAGCCAGATAACCAAGCAGCACTGAAGGGATTAGTAGAAGTTCGCGTCCGCCAGAGAGACTTTCAGGGTGCGATCGCACCTTTAGAAAAACTGATTGCTCTCAACCCCAATGAAGGTTTATATCACTTAGTATTGGGTCAAGTTTATGCTGCCCAGAAAAATAGCGATCGCGCCAATGCAGCTTTTGACCGGGCGATGCAAATCGACCAGAAAGATTATCGTCCTGTTTTAGGCAAGGCACTGCTACTTAAAGAACAGGGTAAGCCAGAGCAAGCTAAGCCCTTGTTCGAGCAAGCTGCTGCCCTTGCACCTAGTCCCTCAGAAAAAGAGCAAATTAACAACTTGGCTAATCCTCAACCCACCCCTGCTCCCGCAGTTCCCCAGCAAAAACAAAAGTAAATTTTAATTATTCTTTACTTGCGATCGCAAAAATCAATTTATTTGGCTATGGTGGATTGACTTTCAATCCGCGATCGTGATATCTATTATTTATAATAGAGATATTATTTATTTTTTTGAAACGCTTACGTCTCGATTATTAAGAAAACCCTTTTGGTTAAAGTAATAGTATCATCAAAAAAGTAAAAATACAAGATTTTTCCAGCTTAAATTTTTCTGGCAGTATTACACCCTGTCTCTTATACACATCT